>CAYQXT010000011.1:0-21611 GCA_964421365.1 uncultured Bacteroidaceae bacterium | reverse complement strand
CCTAAATCGTTCCATTGAGAACTGTAATAAGAAGCGATAGATAAGGTGGGTAAATCATCAATTCCACTCCTTGCTCCGTCTTCCCAGTATAAAGAGACAACGGGAGTTCCAGTACCGCTTGTTCGCTGCAATGTCCAGTATTCTAAGCCGCTAACATGGTCTGTTGTAGCATCAGTATTTCCAATATTGTTATATGCGGCATCAAAATATTCGGCTACGAAATTGGTAGCAGAGGCTAAACCGCTCATTCCAAGACGGGCAAAAGTGGCCCCTTTCCCTATCGGAAAAATAAAATTATCATTCCCTAACTTAGTTAAAGGGCCGGAGACAAAACTTGCCGAGGTAGTACCACCACTTAAAATAACATTGTCGTTAAGACTTAGCATTTCATTATTAGAGGAGGTTTCCATAATTCCATCTGTAAAAGTAATGGTACCGGCAGTTTGAATACTTACATTACTTCGTAAAATTAGTTGAGGAAAGGTAGCTGCACTATTATTCAGAGTCAGATTATATAAATTCAGACCACCTGATGCTGTGATAACTTGTGTATTATTTCCGGTTAATTGTAGGGTAGAAGTGGAAGCCGTATAGATTCCTGTAGAATTCCAGTTCCCTTTTAAATTAATCGTTCCGGTTGTTCCATCCATATTTCCGGTTAATGTAAAATCTTTGTCAACTGTTATATTTGCAGATAGTGTAGTAGTGCCAGAGGTTATTTCCAGATTGTGAAAAGTTGTAGCTACGCTCCCCCCGATAGTTTGCGTTGTTCCATTAAATATCACTCTTCCGTTTCCATGGGTAAAAGTAGCATTATTTGTCCAATTGCCGGCCACTAAAATGGTATCTGAAGCATTTGCTACTTTCAGAGTACCGGTTAGAATAGATAGGTTACCGTCAACTTCTAATTTTTCATTGGTAGAATAAACAGCCGTAGATGTGGCTCCATTATCAATTTGCAAATTATAAAAAGCAGCTCCATGGGTGGCGAAATTAAAGTTGCCGGAGGTAGCTGTAAGTTTGACCGTAGAAGCCCCCCCGTGCAAAAAAGTACCATCGCTCGACCAAATATCTCCCACCGAGATAGTTGATGCCGATCCTGTACTTATTTTTACTGTTCCTAGACTAATCACAAAAGAACTGTCTATTGTTAAATTATAGCCATTGGCTATGGTTAAGCTAGCATTTTTAGAGATAGAAAAAGACAATCCGGTGCCATCGGCAGTCGAATTTAGTAGCGGGAAATTACCTGAAATTCCGCTTACATCAGGTATTTGAATATTGCATAAACTATTGGGTACAGCATGCGATCCATCGGATAAATCCCAGTTTCCGGCCGTATTCCAATCGGTACTAACTGCCCCCGTCCATGTAGCTACAAGATTGCTATAAGCCCATTGCACCAAACCGGTAGTTGCTGAAGCATCATCAATTTCGTAGGCAGATCCGGCACGTAGTCCTATGGCATCCCGAACGGTAATTGTTCCCGTTCCGCTTGTTCTTTTTATGTTGTAATCTGCTCCTCCATTAAAATAAATTTTATTGGCCGTATAGGAGGAGAAATTATTTTCTAAAAGCAGATATTGCCCCCCAGATGTACCATAAGAGAATATTCCGTTGGATAAATTATCTATTGTATCTATGTTTGCACCCAATTTTATCCACAAACCAGTAGCATTTATATAGTCTATTTTATAATATTGTGCTTTAATGCTTGCTCCCGAATTAACCGTTAATGCGTAACGGTCGGTAGCATTTAAGTGCGAAATATTAGCTGTATTAGCAAATCCTGTTCCAAGTATTTGCAGAATTCCACCGGAATTTACGGTAAGCGAATTATTATTTCCCAAAATCAAATTAGAATTTGCATTGATATTTAATATTCCGGCAATTGTAAATAGGTCTATACCACTACCATCACCTGCGTTCAGAGTATAAGCATTAAGGCTAAATTCTCCACTAATTAAATTAATATTATGCGTAACGGTTAAATTACTTGTTAATTGGTAAATAGCTGCAGAATTAGCTGAGATATCAAGATTATACAAAGAGGATACTCCCATAGAAATAGATTTAATTCCACTTCCTGCTGCATCCAGAATCAATTTGCCGGCCTGAGCATTAAAGGTAGCCCAATTATTCACATTTCCTCCAACCGACAAAGAGCGATTAGAAGAGGTTAGATCAAAAGTACCACTTTCGATCGTAAAATCGTTGGCTACATAGGTATTAGCTGATAGTTGAACATTTCCAGCTGTTTTAATAGTAAGATTATAAAAATCTTGGGATCCATTATTAATATTTACGGTTCCGCTTGGTGCCGCCATAATTACTTTTCCGGCAGGGGCAATGAATGTCCCTGAATTTGTCCAATTCCCCCCTACTTTCATAATATCCGAAGCATTATTAAAAGTAAGACTTCCGTTGATATAAATATCTTCTACTACCGACAGGGTGGTATCTATGCCTGTTGTAACGTCCAAGGTAAGATAAGCACCACTATTTATCGTAATATTTTTGGCAATGGCTCCTGCCAGATTAATAATCGGTTGGTTGGTGGCCTGTGCAATAATTACGTATTCACTTGCCGTAGGAACTTTATCAGGACCTCTGTTTGCATGCCAGTTAGCCAGATCGTACCAGTCATTATTTTTAGCACCTGTCCATGTGAGAGTAACCGGTCCAATCCAATCAATCAGGTTGTTGGCATCATCATCAAAATCTTCGCCTCCTAATTGTCCGGTGTAATCGACAAATTCGATGGTTCCAGTTGTTGCATTTCGTTTGGTTACGTTATAAGTACCATTTCCGGGGTTTGTGGGGAAATTCATATTATTAATTGCATTTCCTCCGGCCTGAGTAAAGGATTGACCATTTTCAATTCTTAGACAGGTTCCTCCCGATTGTGGATTGGCAAAAGTTCCATTGCTAAAATTATTTAGATTGTCAATAATGGCACCATCCTTAATATAAATTCCAGCTGTTCGCATATATTCAAAAAGATAGTAATTAGCATAAACGGTTGCGCCTGTTTCTGCGTTGAAATAATATCTACCAGAAAGATTGGTTATAGTAGCAAAATTATTTGCATTGCCTACCGCATAAAATTCACCTCCAGAATTGATATTAAAAGAAGCCTGGTCGGGTAGAACCAAGGTACCTCCTGCACCAATTTTATAAACTCCGGTAATATTTACTACTTCTCCCCCATTTCCGAGTTGTACTTTTTTTCCGTTTCCGTCAAAAGTACCCGATTGTAAATCAAAATTACCGAGTAAGATCATATCATCCTGTAATTGGTAGGTGGCACCGGAATTAATCGTTAAGTTATTAAGCTGCGAACCGTTCATCTGGATATAAGCTGTACCGGTTCCTTTATTAAGGAAATAAGTACCACTTTGGTAAAAAGTTCCGGTTAATGCAGACAGATTTCCCCCGATATAAGCAATATATCCATTTTGTAGATAGCAAATTCCATCTAATACTCGAAGATTTTCTTTTATGGTGTAATCGTTATAATATAATCGGGCGTAGGTTCCGGCTTCTCTGTCGATAGTGAGCCGGTAAAAATCATTTATTCCGGTGGACATATAAATGTACTGATTTGTTCCGGGGTATGCCAAGGTGCCATCTAGCACGACTTCTCCTTGCCGGCATAAGAAATTTCCTCCATTATTATTGTACCAATTCCCGGCAACATTAATTCTATAATTATTAATACTTACATCAAGAGTAGTATTATCATAAATATAAATAATTCCGTTTACATCTATATTTCCGCTTAGTGTTTTGGTTTTATAGTTGAGATATAAATGCCCGTAGCTCACGCCTGCCACGGTTTGGTCTAAGTTTCCATCATAGCGGGTATAAGAGCTTGTACTTAATCAGTAGGCACTAAAACCTTTTGGGAAATTATTGATGCCTCGTACATATAAAGTACGGTTTCCGTTTAGGGTAAAGGTGCCCGTACCGGAGATATTTTGTAATAGGAATGTATCAACATTTAGGTAGTTTATTGAGTTTGTAACCGTTAAATTTCCAGTTAGATTTATATTTCCTCTTAATATTTTAGCTCCTCCAAGATCTAGTTTCAGATTATTAAATTTTGCGGTATAAATATATTGGGTTCCATTTCGGTCAAAAGTTACTGTTCCTGTTCCAATATAGTTTCCATTACCATGCCAATTATAGCCCGAAAAAGTATGAGAAAATCCTCCATCGTTGAAAGTTGCAGTATCGGCGATATAAACATTTCCGTTCATATCAATGGCTCCACTACCGAGAAGAGTAGAGTTTACATAAAGGATCTCTGCAATAGAATTATGGGTAGCAAAAGTTTTGGTACTTGTTCCATTGACATAGAGACGATAAAAAGTACCGTTTGTAATGGTTTGTGCTGCTCCATCGAGATATACGGAGCCATGCGTTGTTGTATAAAAAGAGCCTCCTGTGTTGTTGTAATCACCTGCGATATGTAGGGTGTACCAGCTGGTAGAAAAATCAATGGTTCCGTTTGATATGATAAAATTGCTATTTACATCAATATTTCCTCCGGCAAGGATAAAGGTAGCTCCCCCATTGAAAATAATATTATCGAAAGCCCCATTATTAGGACTGATAGTAACTGTGCCCTGAGAAGCATTAAAATAAACGGTACCGCCACCGGGCACAAAGCTTGCATTGCCGTTTTTAGTCCAGTTTCCCCCCACTGTAATATTACTGTTTATATCTGTAACTGCTAAAACAGCGGCATAATTTTGTGTTCCGAGTGTTAAATCCTTTGCTATGGTGAGGTCGAAACCGGCAGCAAGCTGTAAATTTCCATTTGTGATAATTAAATTTTTACATATGGCCCCGGTAGCATTGATTATTGGATTATTGCTTTGTAAAGGAATATTGGCATTTGTATTTACATCCGGTAGTTGTGCAGGCGACCAATTTTGTACGTTAAACCAATCGGTAGAGACAGCTCCCGTCCATGTAACTTCGGCAATTGGCGGCCATTTTATTTGCCCCTCCCCCCCATTAATAACTTGATCGGAGTCGTTTTCGTAAGTTTGCCCACCAAGGGTTCCTCTAATATCGCCGCCAAAATGCAAAGTATCGGTAGTGTTATTTTTATCAAGAAAGACATTAAAATGTTTCCCTATCGTAGGTGTGCCACTAAAATTGAAGACAACATTATTTACTGTTGTAGATGGAGGAATCGTATGTATCATTAAATAATATCTTGCGGCACTTGCATTGGTGTACATATTAGACCATGTGCCTTCGGATAAATTATAAGTATTATCAATAGTTGCCCCATTACTTACGACTAATCCAGTATCTGCAAGATAATTAAAAAGATAATATTTTGCTTTTATGGTTCCATAATTTTTTATATCAATAGCTATTCTGTTTCCTCCAGAATATCTATCAACTACCACATTGTTACCGGATTGTCCTATTAATTCGAGAATACCGGAAACATCAATAGTTGGATTTCCTGCATCGCTACAATCGACCAATAATTTAGAGCCTGCATCTAATTTTAAAGTTGCATAAGCATTAATTTTATGGATTTCGGCAGGTGGTGCATTGGGGTTATTCGGATCATTATCCCCGAGTATTAAATTATGAGTATTAGAAAAGAGTGTAGCACCGGTATTTATGGTTAAATCTTCGTGTACCCACATATCATCGTTCATGGTGTAGGTACGCGTAGAAGTTCCATTTACGTTGAAGCTTACGTTATTAAAATAAGAATACGCTCCGGATGTAATACTTTTTGGATTGATATCATAAGATTCAAAGAATGTAGTATTTCCCCAAGCATAGTAATATCCACTGCTTATCCAGTTTCCTTTAATCGTAACATTGTAAGTAGGAGTACTGCTTGTATTATCTTCGGAAGCTCTGAAACTTGCGGTATTTATAGTTATATCATCAGCAGTTAGATTTCCTTCTAATATTTTAGCATAATAATACCCATTTTTTGAGGTAAATTTTATATTTCGGCAAGTCATAGCCGGTAAATATTGTGTTCCGTTACGATTAAAAATAAAATTGGCATTTGCGGTAGTCCATATTCCGGTATTGTCGATACGGGTAGAAGCGATAGTATGGGTAAGGGCAGTTCCCATATTTGCAGTGCCCCCATCTATTTGAAAAATACCATTGCTAACCACTATACCGTTATTTATAAAATCAGAAGTAAAATTCCCCTTAAATTCAACGCCGTAAAAAGAATTATTAGCACCTACATCTAAAGTTTGGTTTGCGATCCTGTTGAATAAAACCCAATTAGCTGTTTGATTAAAAGTGCCATTATTTGTCCAATTTGTACCCGAGAAAGTAAAGGGACGATTGGTGTAAAAAGTAACACCGGAATTAATGGTTAGATTACCGGTTTCAACAATATTATCATTCCTGTTGATGAAAGTTTTTGTTCCTGAACCCGCGCAAACAAGATTACTGAATTCA
Organism: uncultured Bacteroidaceae bacterium; assembly: GCA_964421365.1. Taxonomy (GTDB): domain Bacteria; phylum Bacteroidota; class Bacteroidia; order Bacteroidales; family DYOH01; genus CAYQXT01. Next base: position 15,146 of record CAYQXT010000011.1, on the reverse strand, counting down.
AGGTTTTGCGTTCCATTTTGTCCGTCCCAGATAGTTTGATTGGCACCATCTAATGTAAAAATAGAAGAGGCCGAAGGAGTATATTTGCGTAAATCGACATTGGCACCGGCTACATTAATATTAAATCCAGCATCTATTAAAATAGGGGCATTATAATAAAAACGGAGGTCTCCATTTACATCTAAATTTCCATCTAAGGTAATATTTATTGGATTGTTTGAATAAATATATAGATTGCCATAAACAGGCGTTGTAAAGAGTGTTTGATCTGCTGTTCCGCGTAAATAAGTACGGCTGTTCACATCCAATGTATAGATAGCAAATCCGGTAGGAAAAGCTTTTAGTCCGGTTCTGATTCCTACGGTAGCAGGCGTATAGATATAGGCATAGGCATTTCCGATCATAGAAAAACTTTTGGCCGTAGCAGTACATGTCATAGTTGTAGTATCCATACGAATACCGGCATCGTTATTTATGGTTACATCACCGGTTACATCAATACTTCGCGAACGTAACCACATATAACTGGTACCTGATTTTATCAGATTATTGAAAGTGGTAATGTCTCCATCTAAATACCATGTCGATCCGGTATGTTCTATTGTACCGGTGGCTCCCCAAATAATTTGTTTACCACCGGTGGCGAGATAAATTCCATAGGTACTGGAAACTCTCAATTTGTATCCGGCTAAGTCAAATGTGGTTTCGTTATCATAAATATTTACGGTTGATGCGGTAAAATTTCCATCGGCTGTTTTGGTGGTAGCATTACCGGCGTTAATTCTACGTAAATAGACATAATTATAATCGGTGGGGTAAATATGTTGATTAATATTGGCATAATATTGTACAGTACCTCCAGTGATACTAATATTTTCAAAATTTTGGGGGAAATTATTTATTCCTTCGACGTAGATTGTTCCTCCACTCATTTGCAAGGAATTGGCAGTTCCTACCCCATTAATGGTATAATCATTTCCGGCACCATCTTGTTCGATATAGACATTTCCTGCGATGATGGTAAGGTTTCCGTTGACAATAGCATTTCTTCGTATTATTTTGGAACTGGTACCATTAATTGTTAGATTATTGAAAGTAGTTTCTAAGCCGTTATTTCCTATTATTTGATAGCCGCCATTAAATATAACGCTTCCACCTCCCGATTGAGAAAGGCCGCTATTTCCTTCGTAATTGGTCCAGTAATGTCCCACAAAAATAAGGTTTGTTCTACCGTCTAAAGTAGTTAAAGTATCTATTTGTAGATCATTGACCACCGAAATATTTGCTGTAATTTGTTTGGTAGCAAGATTGGTTAAACTGGAGTTACTGGTCTGGAAATTATAAAATTCGCCTCCTTCAATAGTTTGGGTAGAAGTGCCGGATTTATCAAATTTTACGGTACTGGTACGGGGAACAAAAGTTCCACCTACGGTAGTCCAGTTTCCTCCAACGGTTATCGTGTAGCCACCGGAGGCATCAAAGATACCACCGATAATAGATATATTATTGTCTATATCAAGGTTAGAGCCAAGTGTAACGGTAGAATTTGTACCTCGAATAATCAGGTTGAAGAAAGGGTCTGTACTTCCTTGTGTGGTAATATTTTGCGCTCCAGAGACCGGATTAAAAACGACCGAAGCTATTCCTTCATTAAATGTTCCAGAGTTAGACCAGCTGCCGGCAACAAAAATTGTATCGCTTGCATTATTGGTTTGGTTGAGGGTAGTACTGGCTCCAATAGTAATATTTCCTTTAATATCTAAAAAATAACCATTAAGCTCTAATGTAATAGCAGCTCCTCCTTGTGCATCAATAGTCAAATTTTTAGAAAGAGCATTGGCATTTTTAATATAAACGGTGTAGGCTGCACTTACTGTTTGGTGATTAAGATAGACATTGGCATTAGCATCCGGCACAGCCGAGCTACTCCAGTTTGCGGGGTCATTCCAGTCGGTTGGGTCGCTGCCACTTGCCCCTGTCCAGAAGTAAGCCCCCGGATAAGTCCAAAGAATTAAAGTACCGGGGTTGGCATTGTCATTATCATAACTTTCGCCGGCAAGGGTACCTGATGCATTTTCAAAAGTAAGTGCTCCAGTACCGGCAGTACGGCTAACATTGTAGGTAGGGCCTGCATTAAAAACTACATTGGTAAGGGTATCACCGGTTCCGAGGTTATAATTGGTAAGCGTAAGATAGGCTGTTCCTACCCCACCAGAAAATATACCTTCTGAAAAGTTATTTATAGTATCAATTGTTCCTCCCTGTATGTTAATTCCATTTCCTCCAGTACTTTCAATTTTATAATTATAGGCATGAATGGTACCAGCAGTTTGCACAAATGTATAATTTCCGGTTCCGGAAACAGATAGAGAGGCTGGATTAGAATTTACACCGACTATTTTTAAAATGGCTCCTGCGTTGCTGATTGTAGCACCGGCAGCCACTTTTAATACAGCTGCCGAATCGATATCAAATATTCCGCCATTCAGTGTGATATTTCCTCCCGAACTATTTGTGGTCATCACGTGATGATTAAGATTCCATGTTCCATCGGTAAGGGTAAAAGTATAATTATTATATAAATTAAGCTTGCTTTGTAGATTATAAGTAGCTGTTGGTGCATTTACAATAATGTTTTCATAGGATCCGGTTCCGGGGTTGAATATATGTGTACCCGAGGTAGCTAATAAACGAAGTGTTCCGCCGTAATAATAATAATCAACTTCGCCGTTGTTATCCCAATCGCCCTTTACGAACAAATCGTTTACTCCATAATTATTAGGGTCGTAGCTAAACCAAAATTGTCCTTTGTTGATAGTAAAATTATTAGAGATGTGTAATCCTCCCCTAAGAATAAAATGACGACTGGCATCACTCAGGTTCACTACGAGATTATAAAAGCTTTTTGCACCGACTTTGGTTGTTAATTGCTTGGTAGAAGTACCATAGGAGGCATTACCTTCGCCTGTCCAAAAATAGGCATTATTTCCGATGAAGGTAACCGTTCCGTTATGGGGGATAAAAGATCCCGTACTATCATTATGCCAGTTACCTTCAATATTAATATTGTAATTATTAACACTTACATCCAGGGTATCATTATCTCCAATAGTCAGGCTTCCGGTTAATGAAATATTTCCGGTTAATGTTTTTGTTCCGGTACCCCCCAAATAGAGGCTGTTAAAAGTAGAAGAACTAATCGTTTGTGCCGCTCCGGCAAAGAATACGGTATCATAATGGTTAAAATTGCCTGTGTTAGTCCAGTTTCCGAGCACAATCCAGTTATACCACTGTGCATCTACATTGGTGTTATTAATTGTTACGTTACCATCGAATTTAAAGACCTGATTATAAAAACGTTTTACGGCTTTATTTTTAAATTCTACATTATAAAAAGCCAGTGTATCCTGCGTCAGATTATTAATAATTTGATCGTCTAAGCCCCCATCAAAAATAACTGTTCCATTAGAATGGACAAAACCACAATTTAACCTCACATTAAAATTTCCTCCTACATTAAGGGTAAAACCTTTTAAATTAAGTACTGCTGCGCTTTCCAATAGATTTACAGTAAGATTTACATTTACATCAGTAGCTAATTCGAGGGTATCATTGGTTCCGGTTTTATTAATATAAAAATTTCCGAAATAACTGGTAGCATTACTTTTAACTATCTGTTTTGCATCTCCCTGAAAATAAGTAGAGCCGTTATCCTGATGGGCAATTCCGGTTCCGGTATTCGTCCAATTACCATTAATATATAGAGTTCGGTTGTCCGAATTCAAGGTAGAACCACTATTAATTGTTAAATTGCTATTTACGGTTAAGGTTCCGGCAAGAGTTTTTGTTCCGCTACCAGCAAAAATCACGTTATTAAGGGTTGTGCCGGATATGTTTTGGTCTGCACCATCAAATGTTACAGTTGCACTCAGATTTACATTATTATTGCCAAGCCCCCAATCTCCCGCAACGGTCATGTTTATATTGTTATCGACCAAAACAGGAGTATATCCTGTTCTTCGGATATTTCCATTTATATCTAAGGCAATGCTCAGGATTGTTTTTAATTGTTTATTTCCATTCCCCCATAATTCAATATTTCCATAGGTAAAATAGGCTGGAATGTATTGCGTTAGACCATCATTCTCGGCAAAAATAATAGTGCTGTTTGGAGCTATTTTTATTTTGCTGTAAGAGAAAGATCCGGTTGTGTTTTCAAAATTGTTAGATCCGGAAGTTTGTAATTTCACATAATCTCCAATAATCATACTATCTGCCCCATCATTAGTGATTGTATGATCATATATATTAAATAATATATATCGGGTAGAATCTCCGGCGGTATTAGTGAGAGAGAAATCTCCATTTACCGTAACATTACTATAAATTCGTTTATTGCGAATAGCCGAAGTAGCCGAAGAGGTGAAAAACAGATTATTAAACGTATAGCTTCCTGTTCCACAATCATAGATAGATTGGTCGGCATCCGAAGCGTCCATAATAAGGGTTCCGGTACTTGTTAAAGAGCCGTTATAAGTTGTATTGTTATTATAAATAGTGCCAGAAAGAGTATGGGTATAGCTTCTCATGTCGAGAGTAGATTGATATAAATATAAAGTATTATTTATGTCTAATGGGCCATCTGTGGTTTTTGTATCTGACGAACTACCACCGATATACAGATAGCCATAGCTCAAATTACCTCTTACCGTTTGTGCAATAGAGGCATCGTAGCGTACCCATGAGTTTGTTTCGAGACTGTCGTATTGAAATCCGGTAGGGAAATTATTACTTCCACGAACATATAGATTGGTATTATTGCGTAGTTTAAAGGAATAGCCGGTTTTTCCGATAAGTTTAGAGCCTGTATTTAGAATTAGGTAGTGCTCCTGTATTTCTACGTCTTTATTGGCCGTTAGTGTATCGTTGGCAGCAATATTGGAGTATCCTATATTGATAATTTGTGCCGTACCAAAACTAAAATTTCCATAAGCTCCATTGTCGTTTCGGTAAGTACCCCCATTGAGATAAACGGTACCCGAGAATAAGCATTCGCCACGCATATAAGCACCTACCATTGTATGTTCGCGTGTATTAGTATCGTCATCTACCGAGGCATCGGGGCCAATTACCATATAACTACTAAGATTAAGATTACCAAAAACTGTTTTTTTGAAACCGGCCGCTTTCCCCGAAGCAAACCAGAGCCTATTAAAATTAGCCGCCGGAGCAGTATTGGTTGTTCCGATATGTAATTCTTGATTTTTTGTATTATTATCTAAATAGGTTGTTCCTCCTGTTGCGGTATAAAGAGCTGCATTGTCTATGGTCATAATTCCTTTAATATGTACATCTGCCGAAGTTTTCATTTCTGAATTATTGCTGATGTACAAATCGTTATTAATGGAACAAGTTCCAGAATTTATAAGGATTCCACCTCCATTTATATTTAGATTGTAGAAAGTAGCTGCTGCCGTGATTTGCTGAACCAGAGGATTAGCCATATTAATGGTACAATTACCCGTTAGAGCACCGGTTCCGTTTTCCGTCCAGTTGCCATAAATATTATGTATTAGGGTACCGCCGTCAAATATAGCTGCTGTTTGAATAACTACATCGCCCCGAATATCAAGTGCTATGGCTGCAGTTGTGGTTCCAGAATTGAAAATCACTTTATAAAATTGCGGTGTATTTCCACTTATAGTCAATGTGTTGTCGAAAGTTGAATTAACTACTTGTGCGGTTGAATTATAAAAATCTAAGGTTCCATTGTTGCTTAGATTTCCTTTTAAGGTTAAACTATGGGTGGCATCATTATTCCCGACTGAAAAGGCAGCCCCACTATCTATTGTCAGAGTACCTTGAATGAGGATTGTCCTTGCTGTGGTATTGTTCCCGATAATTAAATTTCCTGTAACCGTAAGATTGTTTATGTCCACATTTTGGTCGATAGTAATAGTGGCACCGGCTGCAATGGTTACATTATCACCAGCAATAGGAATAATTCCCCCTACCCATGAAGAGGTACTGCTCCAATTTCCGGTAACAGTATTGGATGTGATATTGGCTGCATAAAGGTTGAAATTAAGTAATAAAAATACAGATAGGACTAATTGGCGTAAATTTTTTTTCATAAGACTGGAATTTTTACCTCGTTTACGTTAACTTGTTATTTATTGTTTCTTCTTTTAACAAAAAAAAGTGTATTGTGTTTTCAAGTTACAAAAAATAGGCTAAAAAAAAATGAATAGAGAGCGGCAGACGGGATTCGAACCCGCGACCCTCAGCTTGGGAAGCTGATGCTCTACCAACTGAGCTACTGCCGCAATGCTTGGCAAATGTAAGCTACATTTCTTTAAACACAAAATTTTTCCTAAAAAATTTGTATCATTGTCCTTAAATTTTCAGGAAATGACAAAAGTTGAAATTATTACCATAGGCGATGAAATTCTTATTGGCCAGATAGTAGATACCAATTCTGCATGGCTGGCTAAAGAATTAAATGAGAATGGATTTTCTGTTTTTCAAATTACCTCAGTATCCGATAGTAGAGAGCACATATTAGAAGCACTGGCGCAGGCAGAAGAACGTGCCGACATAATTATCACTACCGGCGGTCTGGGACCAACGGCCGATGATATTACCAAACCGGCTATTGCTGAGTATTTTAATTCTAAACTGATTATTAATCAAGAAGTTTTGAGAGATCTTAGCGAATATCTAACTCAAAAGGGGAGAGAATTAGGCGAAAAGAATAGGAATCAGGCTTTAGTACCCGACAAGTGCACGGTGATACGAAATCATATCGGTACTGCTCCTGTGATGTGGTTCGAGAAGGCTGGGAAAGTATTTGTTTCCTTACCGGGAGTCCCTTTTGAAATGAAAGAGTTGGCCAAAATTAAAGTTATTCCTAAATTAAAAGATTTCTTTGACACGCCTTATCTTTATCATAAAACAGTAATGACAAATGGTTTACCCGAATCTATTCTGTCCGAAAAAATTTCTGAATGGGAAAACAATTTACCAGAATATATGAAATTGGCTTATTTACCCTCGCCCGAAGCCGTTCGCTTACGTATATCGGCTTTAGGTGAAAGTGAAAGAATCAGAAAAGAAATTGAGGCTCAGATAGATAGTTTGTCAGATTATATCGGAAAGTATATTTTTTCTTACGATGATATTTATTTAGAGGAAGCCTTAGGAGCACTTCTACGCTCAAAAAATGCGACCCTCTCTACTGCCGAAAGTTGTACGGGAGGAAAGATAGCTCATTTATTAACGGGAGTTCCGGATGCTTCTTCATATTTCAAAGGCAGCATTGTGGCTTATTCTAATGAAGCAAAGATGAATTTATTGAATGTCTCGGCCAGTAGTTTAGAAAAACACGGTGCCGTTAGTCAGGAGGTAGTAGAAGCCATGGCTAAAGGGGCAATAAAGGCTCTGAATAGTGATTACGCTGTAAGCACATCGGGTATTGCAGGCCCAAGCGGTGGAACAAAAGAGAAACCTGTAGGAACGGTTTGGATAGCAGCGGCTTCAAAAGGACGTGTTGTTTCAAAACTTTACACAATAAATATAAGTAGAGAAATTAATATCCGTCTGGCTGCTTCGGCATCACTACAATTACTGAGATTTTTAATTTTGGGTTATAAATAATCGACTAGCTAATTATTTATAATTTTATTATTTTATCACAAATATTTAATTTACAATTAATTATGAATTACAATTTTGACAAACTTATTGACCGCCGAAATACCAATACCATAAAATATGGAATGCTGAAAAAACGTTTCGGTACGACTGATTTATTGCCTATGTGGGTAGCCGATATGGAATTTGAAACGCCTGATTTTATTATTGATGGCGTAAAAAAACGTTTAGAACATCCGGTTCTGGGTTATTCTCTAAAACCCCAAGCATACTACGAAGCGATTCAGAAATGGCAACAAAAAAGGAATAATTGGAGGATAAAAAAAGATTGGATTATGCCTGCAAGTGGCGTAGTTCCTTCCTTAGGATTATTAATTCAGGTGCTTACCCGTCCGGGCGATAAAATTGTGATACAGCCGCCGGTTTACTTTCCCTTTCAATCTACGATAAAAAATAATGGGAGGCAGGTAGTTTCCAATCCTCTAAGAATTAAAAATGGGCGCTATGAATTTGATTTTGAGGATTTACGTAAGAAAATAGACTCACGTACTAAAGCATTTATTTTCTGTAATCCTCATAACCCGGTTGGTAGAGTCTGGACAGAAGATGAACTTCGTCAGCTGGCTGAAATATGCATAGAGAAGGATTTGATTATTATTTCGGATGAGATTCATTCCGATTTAATTCATCCCGGACATAAGCACCTTCCGATAGCGAGCTTATCGAAAGAGATTTCGATGCACACATTAACAACATTTGCTCCCACAAAAACCTTTAATGCTGCGGGAATTCTGAGCTCGGTTATTGTGGCCGAGAATCCAAAACTCCGTCGAGCATATGGAGAGATAGTAGATGATTTACATCTTTTTATAGATAATGTAATGGGAACTGCCGCTTTTATTGCTGCCTACGAAAATGGTGAAGGCTGGCTGAAACAACTTATGATTTACATCCATGATAATTATCTGTTTGCCAAAGAGTTCATCGAAAATAAAATGCCTAATGTGGGGATTTTTGAAACCGAAGGAACTTACCTGATGTGGTTAGATTATCGCAAAATATTTGATAATGAGGATGATTTGCAAAATTATTTTCTAAAAAAAGCTAAATTAGCTCCTGATTTTGGTGCTTGGTTTGGGTCGGAAGGAAATGGTTTTGCTCGATTAAATCTGGCTGCTCCACGAAGTTTTGTTCAAAACGCACTGGATAGAATGCTTGAAGCTTATCCAAATTAATTTTTTTATCCTCTCTAAACTGCGAAAAATAGATTATTTTTGAGGAATTTATTTTTCGCAGGAAGAGTATTTTATTATTTGTATTTTTTTTGTATATTGGCTTGTATGAAAAAAATATTTGTAAGTTTGATTTTGAGCCTTTTAATTTTTACGCCCTTATTCTCGCAAGTAGATAAGATTAAGAAAAAATCGGATGAGCATAAAAAAGTTCAATCCGAGAATTCTGAGAATAGTTATGATTCTGAGAATTCACCGGTTGCTGATGGCTGTACACAAGCTTGTGGGGAATATTGTTTTGATTTTTTCTTTTCGTCTTTAGTAAAACATGCAAAATATTTAAGTACCAATAAAGAAATTTATCCTAATTTATTTAGCCTGCAAGTAGATGCCGATGCAGGGATATTCCCGTCTAATGATTTGTATTTGTTTCATTTATCGATGGAATTAAATTGGTCTGTGATTGGATTTAGAGGAGATAAATACCGTTTGTTTCAGCCGGAACCGGCAGGTTTATCTATTTTTGATGCCTATACTATTTCAATGCTTCTTAATTTTGGATTAATGGATGGAACCAGTTTACAATTTGTAATAGGTGCTTTTGTTGATCCCAATATAGAAGATGGTTTCCCTCAAACCGGTGCTCAATTTACATGGTTTTCAAAAAATAGGAGTAATTCTTTTGTGTTAAAGTATAATCAGACTTTTGGTAGTGATTATAATAACAAAACCCTTTCAAGTGTTTTTATTGATGGTTCTTTTGATTACCGCAAGAGATTATTTAAAGTATGGCACTACGGAGTTTACGGAGTGTTTGGTTTTAATTTTCAGAAGTATTATGGTGAAAATGTCTATCTATTTAATCTTGGGATAAATACTATGCTTTATTGAATAAACTCTGTTTAAAAACCGGTCGAACGGATTGTTTAGTTAAAATAGTAGAAATTAACAAACTTATTTACTGTCGATTACTTAAGCCGTTCGACAGATTGTACTCAACGAATAATGTAATTAGTAATTGATTCTTATTTATCCCCTTCTTCTTTTTTTAATCCAAATAAAATGGCCACACAGCCTTTTTCGGATTTCTGCTCTTTAGCTGCCGGCGGAATAACTATGTGTATTATAGCACGCTGGCTTTTTTTAGGTAAAAAATTAAAATATTTTTCACCATTTTCGTTACTAAAAATAGTGTTTTCGCGTTTAAAATCGGTCATTTGAATTTTAATATTCCCCAATTTTTTCTCGGCCACTACTACTATCCGATAATTTTCTCCGGCATAAAAAGCTTTATAGATGTATATGTCGTCTCCTTGTTTAAGTTTAATGGCATTAAATCTACCATCGTGAATATATTCGTCCGTATTTAAGACCTTTAGTCCCTCACTTTTTGCAAAATCAGTACATTGGGCATAACTAAAGTGACTATTTAAGAAAAGTAAACCGAAGAATAGAATGAAATAAGTTTTCTTTTTCATAACAATATTATTATTTATAAGGTTTATCAATCTGTATATTTTGTTCTGATTTGTGCAAGAAGCTGCGTAAATTTGGTAAAATTAGTGGCATTAATTTTACCATTCGCCGATTTTAAGACTTTTAATAATTTAGCAATTAAAATAATGTCATTTCTAACGTTTTTTATTTCTTTATTTTCTTTATAAACATTTAATAGGTTGAGTAAATCATCGGCAGAGAGTTGTTGGTCTGCTACCGCACTCATGATGGCTTCTGAGTTTTTTACATTAGAATTAGCTAATTGTGAGCCAAGATATAATCCCTCAACCCAACCACCGGCCACAATAAGTGTGGCTACTTCGGGGCGATGATTTTCTTTTAAATAAGATTGTGAATTCATGAAAACATCGCTAATAACACCCATTACGTAGTCGCGGTCGTTTATATTCTCTTTGAGTAAATTAATAGTAGTATCATTAATTACTTCGGTAATACCTAAATGTTCAGCAATCTTTTGTGTGGTGGCAAAATAATCTACGGTAAACTGAGTTTGATCAAAGAGATTGGTATAGCTTAAGTCGGCCCCATAAATTCCAAGATTTAATGCTAAAGCTTTATTGGTCAGATAAGACTCGCTTTTGGATGTTGGATTTAATATACTCTCATCAAATGTGGCACCTGCTCTTTTAAAAAGCCGAGCGGTTTCTATGGGCGAAGGTAAGGAGTAGAACACAATAACTGCTTTATCAAATGCTTCATCTAATCGATCTTCTGAAAAATCTTTGATGGTATCTACATTCGATTTGGATACCTTCTTTTTGTTGTCATTATTACAGGCGGCCAGTACTGAAATAAGCAGAATCAGTAGTGAAAATCGTACTAAATAAATTTGAATATTTCTCATTTCTGTTTAAACTTTAGAATTTTACTTTTGTATTTTTACTTTCATAAAATTAATCTTTTTTATGAGTTTGACCAAAAAAATCACCAGAAAGTTAATTTTTGTTTGAGTTTATATAGCCAATAGCTTTTTGTGCTGAGCCATGGAGTGAACGGAAAGGTCATACTTGTTTTAAAATAAATAATGTCATCTTTTTGTTGAGAATAAATAGGTACATTATTGGCGTCAACATAATTTTTATTCAAAAAATTATTGGGCTGATAGTCTAATTCTATATTAAATACTAAGTAGTTAAATCCTATGATAAATTGTAAATTTTGCGACTGAAACTGGTTGGAAGTGACCGTTCTGGAATATGCCTGATTAGACCATGGAACCATTTCTTTGATGGTTATTGCTTGATTTAAATTTAATTGTGCGCCCACGAAAAAATAACGCTGCATATCGAATATTCCCTTACCTAATTTCAATAATAATGGAAGACCTACAGAATGAACTGTAATATTTCTGGTTAGTTGGGGACTAGGATTTTTTTCTTCGTAAAAATTTTGTGATAGGGTAAATGAAGTGTAATTAATACCCCCTAATAATCCGCCTCTATCATTGGTGAAATCGTAATTAAGTAAAAAAGACACGAAAGGTCGAAAATTGAGATTATATTCTGGAGCTAATTTTAATTCTTTAGCAGAAAATAATTTAACATAATTTCCGGATTCGTTTACTGACATGATATAAGGTGCTGTTGTTTGCTGTGGCGTAGTATAAGTTGTTGTAAAACCAGTTTTTATTGCAAAATAGGTATATTCCCATTGGGCAGAAACACTAGAAATCAAGAAACTTAATAGAGCTATTAGAACTATTCTTTTCATTTGGTGGATTCTTTATTTTACTATTTTAAAATTTAGGGTAAATATTGCCAAAAGTGATTTATTTTTTTTGTTTTTGTTTGACCGAGACCTATAAATCCGTATTCTCCAATGAAAAAACCGACTCCTCCGTAAAAACCTCCTACTGTACTGTCGCCCAATATCGTTTTTCCTTCCCATTTTGAATTATAAGGATCAAAGTACCAAAAATCACGTAAATAACTGGTATCTTTTTTCCCGCCACCAATATAAAAGCCATCTGAGGTCGCAAAAGCCATAGCGCCTGTCCGCGCTCCACCTTCAAAAATCGGGATGTCGGAGCTCCATGTTTCATAATTCACATCAAAGCGATAGAAGTCACTTAGTTCGGTTGTGTCTCGATTACCAAATCCTACATAAGCATAATTTTTAATAACAAAACTAACCGCTCTTTCTCTTTGTAATACAGGACTGAGATCTTTATTTATGTTTTTCCATAAATTAGTTTCGGGATTATATTTCCATACATCGGCCAATAATATTCCTTCCTTTTGACCGGTAGCAATATAAGCAATCCCATTGACGGCAAAAGCTACAGCATTTTTTCTACCAAAACCAGGAAGAGAAGCAATCTGAGACCACTTTCCATCACTACCTTTTGAGGGGTCGTAGGCCCAGAAATCGGTAAGATATTTATCTGTATAGTTTTCGCCTAAGCCTACATAAGCAATATTGTTAATGACAAAAGCAACAGCCCCATAGCGATAATCTCCGGGAAAAGGAGTTATTGGACTCCATGTTAAATCATTATAATTAAATTGCCAGATGTCACCAAGTGCAAATGCTCCATCAAATCCTAATCCGACATAAGCTTTGTCTTTTATTACAAAACTTATAGCATCCATTCTGGGCTTCCCGGGGAAATTACTTTTTATTATTTCCCATTTGTCCTGAATGTCAGGTGTCTTAAAGTGTAGCGTAACCGGATTATAGGCATAAATACTCTTTCTCGATTGGTCTAAAATTTTTACATAAGAGCGTACATAATAATCGGTTAGAGGACTTAGATTCTGCAACTCGCTAGTAAATTTATAATTGTCATTTGATTCACCATACGAAAAATGTAAGGCTCCTTCTTCTATGGAAGGAGTAGAATCTATTATTCCATCTTTTTCTTCCGACCAGACATGTCCATAGTCTAATACTTGGTAATTTGGTGAAATATTATAAATTTCCCCAGAAATGAGTGCTAAATCAGATTTTTTTCTTAGGAGAGAATCAGGATAGGCACTCACAAATATTAGTTCATTATTTACTGTTAACATGGTATTCTCCGTAACTTCATTATATGCTATAAAAGGGGTGTCTGTTTTATCTGTACACCCCAATATTGTTAGTATAAAAAATAAACTGAGTAGTTTTAAAATTTTCATTTGCTTTTTTGTTCTAATAATAGATTCCAAAATTGATACATTAGTTATTTATCCCAACATAAATTAATCGCTTGCTTTTATAATTTATTTATTTGAATGTTTTGTTTAATGTCTCGTATAACCTTTCGTCCAGCCGGTTTTAGACTTATTCCTTTTAGTATTTTTAGCGAATGTTGATTTATTTCAATGGAGAATGGATTATTGAAAATTACAGGTTCCCCATCTATATGACCTTCAACTTGATTTTTAGAATTTGGGAGTTCTATACTAATTTTTTTAGCTTTGAAACTCTCCATATACTTAGATTTATCTATGTTTTTCATAAATAATCGGGAGCCAATTTCTATCCCTGCTGCTAAGGGAAATTTTTTCAATATTGAAATATCTATAAATCCATCGCTGGCAGAAGCATTAGGTGCAATATGGGCTGCATTTCCAAATTGTGTGGAATTAGCAAAGCTGACCAGAAAGGCTTGTCTCTCTACCTCTTCATCATTAAATTTAAGCTTAACTTTTTCTCCTTTGTATTTATGAAATTCATTTAGAATAATATCTAAATAAGAGCGAAATCCTCTTTTTCCATGATCGGCAAAAAGGTGTGCTATACGGGCATCAAATCCTATACCGGCAAGATTTGCACAATTTATACCATCTACAATTAATGAGTCGATTTTTTTATAGCGTTCTTTGTTTATATTTCGTATTGCAAAACTGGGAAGTAGAGGAATATCCAGATAACGAGCTAAGCCATTACCAGATCCTAATGGAATTATTCCCATGACTGTTTTTTTGTTTATAAGTGCTTTACTTACTTCATTTACTGTACCATCTCCACCTACGGCTACGATAATATTAAAATTATCGCTAATGCCTTGTTTGGCTATTTCTGTGGCATGTAGGGGATATTCGGTATATCTTATTTTATACTCAAATTTAGATTTATCAATATTCCTATCAATGAGTTTGGGTATTCTGCTTTTTTTATTTTTTCTTTTTTTCCCTGATATCGGATTTATAATGAATAATATTTTTTTCATTTGCTTGAGAATTTATTAATTATCTACAATTAGATAGGACAAACCCTTTAATATTAATTCCCTTTGCCCTTTTTACTCTTCTTCTTCTTCGTGCTCCAAAGGTGAATCTACATTATTTTGGTTTGTTATTGAATTTCTCATTTTAGTATCCGATTCAATATTCTTCATCTTTTTATAGTCTTCAATACTGAAATTCCCGCTTCTAAAAGCGTCTGCCATAGCTTTTTGTACGTCTTCTTCTGCCGAAAGAACTTTGGCGCGTGCCTTTTCAGATTCTGCTTTGGCAATTTCAATATCTAATTCGGCATGTATAGATTTACCAATGACAATATCCGAAATATCAATGGATTTTACCTCAAAGGCGGTATCATCGAAGAGAAATGCTTTTTTTTCTACTACATCGGCTACTTCATACGGATTTTCTATAATATCGTAATGCGAAGGAACCCGCCCTATTTCGGTAACGAGAGCTTCATTTACCCGTGCCAAAACAGTATCTTCGCCAGCTCCTCTTATAATTTTACGAATACGAGGCCGAACCGTAACTCTTGCTTTCATTTTTACTTCCACTCCATCGGCTGAATAGC
>CAYQXT010000010.1:0-22982 GCA_964421365.1 uncultured Bacteroidaceae bacterium | reverse complement strand
GTTAAAGTTTTCACCAGATGCTTGGGAATACCATTAACCGGCATAATATAAGGCAGATTTATTTCTGTGCTAGTAGCACTGGATAATTCTATTTTGGCTTTTTCTGCTGCTTCTTTCAAACGCTGTAAAGCCATTGGATCTTGTTTTAAATCAAGGCCTTCATCTTTTTTAAATTCATCTGCCAACCAATCTATAACCACTTGGTCAAAATCATCACCTCCTAGGTGAGTATCGCCATTGGTAGATTTCACTTCAAAAACGCCATCACCTAATTCTAGGATAGAAATATCAAAAGTACCTCCACCAAGATCAAAAACAGCCACTTTCATATCACGATCTTTCCTATCCAAACCATAAGCCAAAGCAGCAGCAGTAGGTTCGTTGATAATACGGCGAACTTGTAATCCAGCAATTTCACCAGCCTCTTTAGTAGCCTGACGTTGGGCATCATTGAAATAAGCAGGTACAGTAATTACAGCCTCCGTAACTTCTTGTCCCAAATAATCTTCGGCTGTTTTTTTCATTTTTTGCAAAATGATAGCCGAAATTTCCTGTGGACTGTATTTACGATCGTCAATAACCACACGAGGAGTATTATTGTCGCCACGAACTACCTGATAGGGCATCCGGGATATTTCTTTACTTACACTTTCAAAGCCTTCGCCCATAAAACGTTTGATAGAAGATACCGTTTTATGTGGGTTCGTGATAGCCTGACGTTTGGCTGGATCACCTACTTTTCGCTCCCCTTTTTCTAGAAACGCAACCATAGAAGGAGTAGTCCTTTTTCCTTCGCTGTTTGGTATAACTACTGGCTCGCTGCCCTCCATTACGGCAACGCATGAGTTGGTAGTTCCTAAATCTATACCTATTATTTTTCCCATAATTCTATAGTAATTTATTTTTGTTCAACATTAAATTTATTTCACTATTAATTTAACAATTGATGTGCCAAGCAAAAAGAAAAAAATTAGTCAAATATAATAATCACCTAATAATCAAACAACAATACAAATAAACTATTTATAGTGCAACTTGGATAAACATCTGAATAGCAAATCTGTCAGCTAAGTTTATTGGTTTCCCATTCCTTTGTCAGAAAATACTGACAAAAAGGCAAACCAATCTAATTATTTCCCTTAGCATCTATTATATTATTTCCAAGTATCACATATAAAAACTTGAAACATTGGAATTTGGAAATCAGAATTCAGAATTTGGAAACCAGAAACTGGCACACCTAAATCTGAATTCATAATTCGTAATTAAAAATTGTAATTGAGAATTATACCCATAGACAACGCATTCAGTTTTTATATATGTTTATGACATAGCATATAGTGAAGACACTCCCACCAATTCTGAGAAAAAAGTTATTACCAAAATCGTTTTTTTACTTAATCCATCGCAAGCCATTTTCAATGATATATATCAAAATCTAATGCACCAAAAATTAGATTCCGAGCCAGACAATAAACAAAAAACACAATCAGAATACCATAATCAGCATAAGGCAGGCACATCTCATTCAGTTTCAAAAAATTAATACCAATTAAAAAAGCATATAACAGTCTGAAATTAACCGAATTTGCCACAAAACAAAAACTAAAAAAGACCCATCAAAAACTGGCAAAAAAATATCATCTCGACAGACTTATTTCAAAAGACGAAAAAAAAAATCGAACTTGCCAAACAAAAGTTTATTGAAATTACTGAAGCTTACAAATATCTTAAATGAGTTCGGTCTAAAAACCGGTCGAACGGATAGATTTATTAAAACTATAAAAATAGACAGCTCACCTACAATTGATTAATGAAGCCATCCGACCAATTTCGATGCAAATTCACCTTTTTATATTAGACTCTTAAATTATTCCAGAAAATAAAAATAACTAATCCAGACTCAGAAACTTCCTTATCCCCCACTCTATCACTAAAACACTGAAAATCAAAAAGAAAAACCATTTATTAAAAATAAAATCATCCACAGAAGTTGAAGTACTAATTTTGCTCTGTAAATTCACCTTAGAGCTGATACTATCTATTATGCTGTGCCGATTTTTCCATTCCACAAAACTCCCTTTACTCCTGAGAGCTATTTTTTGTAAAACAGCCTGATTGGGTGTCAAATCACGACTTTCCAATCTGTTTTCAATAACACTCAATTCACCATTCTCTCTGTATTTAGCGCCATTATTAAAGCGAGCCTCAAAAATAAAAGGATAATCGCCATGCAGCAAACCGGGCAAATCTAAAATATATTTTGAGGCATTAATAGCCCGAAAACGATAAACCCGCGATTTTCCCTTTACTTTCAACTTTGGCAATTCGGCTAATTTTATAGTTATGTCGTTATGAAAATAAACAAAATGTGCCGTTTCCTGCTCATATAAGACGGGCTTGTAATCCAATTCATTACGTTTATTTCCGGTTTGTAATAATTTCATCACCAACTCATTTACAAACTCATCAAAATAAGTAGTCGCCCTATTCGTTTTATAATCATTCATTCGCCAGTTCCAAATTCCTGTAGCCATGAAAATAATACTTTTATTTGTCGGAGAATAGACAACTACCGGATCATCCGTCAGAATATTTTTATACTGACGATAAAAAATAATCTGTGCGTCCCCAGAAAGTTTATATTTAGCATAAGGAGTTTTTATTGGAGGCACATTTTTTAGTAGATTTAAAAATCCATTATCAAAATGAAAAGAACTTTGCGTAGGATTAAAAACAACCGAAGAAGGGTCGAATTGTTTTCTTTTAAAACTTAGTTGTAATCCCTTATGCAAGGCATTAAATCTTTCATAATTACTTTTCTCTCCCAAAATATAAATGGCTGGAATTTTCTCTATATCAATAGTCCTTATAAATTTGTCCCAGAGCTTATTATTCCCGTCCGGCAACTCATGAAAAATAATTAAATCCGCATCCGGCCTTTTCTTTAAACGTAAAAGTAAGCTTGTCTTTATATCCAAATTAGAATTTGCTTCCAAGGCGTGTTTCAGAGCTGCAATATCTGGATGTGGTGCCGAGGACAGAATTAAAATTTCTTGTTTTTTGTCCAATACTTTTATAACAATTGTGGCCTGATTATTATCATAATTTATTTCATTAGCCATATCCGATAAAGAAAATTGAAATTTAATCATGCCATTTTTTTCAAATTTTACCGGAACTTCTACTTCTATTACACCTTTCTTATTGGGAATTTGTATATTTTTATTAAAAATTATAGCTTTCCCTTTTTTTACACGCAAATTAAACGAATGCTCCGTAATTCCTTTTGTTTTAATTCGAATCCGGATACTACTTTTTGTTCCTTTATATGCAATTTCGTTATATACTAGTTGTGCAAACTTTAAATCAATTTCGCTTTTCAAATCGGTGGAGGAAATCGTAAAAACGGGAACATTTACTTTTTCCGACTGATATACCGGATTTTTACCAAAATTAAAAATACCATCACTCAATAAAATAATAGCCTTCAAATTAGGCTTGGCAAAATTTTCCTGCCCAAATTGTATGGCCGAGCTTAAATCAGTTTGGCTTTCTGAGAAATCGAATGAATCTGAAATTTTTACCTTTTTCCCAAAAGTAAAAGTTTCTATTTTTTGCTTGCTAAAATCATTTTTAAGGGTTGAAATAAACCTTTTAATATTGGTAGTCAACAATTTATCATGATTAAGCATAGCCACCGAACGACTATTATCTACGCCAATTGCGATAACAGCTGGATGTGTGTGTGTTTTTACTATTTCTATAACCGGCTTTGCAAGAAGGAAAAAAATAAGCATAAAACTTAGCGTTCGCAGACCAAAAAGCAAATAACGTTTGGATTTCGTAATTTCATCCTTTGATTTATATAAATACAAGAAATAAGAAATTAATACAGAGGCAATTAATCCAAACAAAAAGATATAAACCGGCGTGGTAAAAGAAATATCAAAATTCATGTAGCGAATTGTTAAAGATAATTTGTAAATTATGAATTACAAATTATGAATCAAAAATTCGTAATTCGTAATTCGTAATTCATAATTTGTAATTAAATCGACATTGCACCATCAATTTTAATGACTTGTGCCGAGATGTAACTTGACAAATCAGAAGCAAGAAAAAGAGCCGTATTAGCTATATCATCAGGAGTACCAGCTCTTCTTAAAGGAATAGTTTTAATCCATTCTTCCCGGGTCTTTTCATCTAACTCAGATGTCATATCCGTCTGGATATATCCCGGAGCCATAGCATTACAGCGAATATTCCGACTTCCAACCTCCTTTGCAATAGATTTGGTAAAGCCTATTATTCCAGCTTTAGAAGCGGCATAAACCGACTGTCCGGCATTTCCTCCCACTCCCACAACCGAAGCCATATTAATTATCGAGCCATTACGCTTGCGCAACATCGAAGGAAGAAAACTTTTCGTCAGATTAAAAACCGACTTCAAATTCACCTGCAACACTTTATCCCATTGCTCCTCTGTTAAGCGCATTAATAAATTATCGATAGAAATTCCGGCATTATTCACCAAAATATCAGGTGCACCAAAATCCTTTACTACCTCCTCTACAAATTTTTTGACGGCATCAAAATCCGAAACATCAAATCCAAATGCTTTAGCCTCTACTCCAAAATCCTTCAATTCCTTTTCTAAAGCACCTGTCGCCTCCGTTAATTTAATATCCGTAACAATCACATTTGCACCTTGTTCTGCAAATCTTAAAGCTATGGAACGACCTATTCCACGTGCAGCTCCAGTTACCACTGCCAGTTTATTTTCCAATAATTTCATCCTGTAAATTTTAGATAATAATTGTTTTTCTCTGCAATATTAAAAAAAAAAATAGATTAGTGATTAGAATTATTTCTATTTACCCTAATTTTTATTAGATTTGTTTCAAATTTAAAATTAAATTTATGTCTTCAAAAATCAGTTTCCAGCTAATTGCTGATTTTCACGACGAAAACGTAATTATTGCTTATCAAGGTGCTTTCGACAATATCATTCTTACGATATTGGCGCAGAATATTGAAGATAAACTTACGGATGAACGTACCCGTCGTAAATTATTTAAAATCTTTTTAGAATTAGCTCAGAATGTTTCTTTCTATTCTGCCGAAAGAAAACAAACAAGAATTGATCCTGACTTGGGAATGGGAATTTTTATCATAAAAGAATACCCTAATTTTTTTACTATTGCTACCGGAAATCTAACAAAAAAAACTACGGCATTAATCATCCAACAGCATATCGAAAAGATTAATTCGTTTGATAGAGGCGGTTTACGAAAATACAAACGAGAAAGAAGAAGTTTGCCTCACGGAGCGAAGGGAGGAGCCAATATTGGATTGATACAAGTAGCTCTAACATCGGAAAATGATATTGAATTCAAAAGTGTTGAAATTGATAGCAATAATACTTTTATAGCCATTGCGACTAAAATTAATAAATAAATGAGAAAAAAAAGCCTAATCATATTATTTATTATCTTGAATTTCACACTAATAGCACAAAATTCTGAGTTATTTTACCGATTCGAGCACCTTTCCAATCAACAAGGATTATCACAAAATTCCATTAGCTCAATTGTTCAGGATAAAATTGGATTTATTTGGATAGGTACATACGATGGTCTTAACCGTTATGATGGCTACAATATCAAACTCTTTAGAAACGACCCCAATCTTCCTTTTTCGGTAGCCGATAATTTTATAAAAACTTTAATGGTTGATCACAAAGGGAGGATATGGGTTGGTACAAAGAGCGAAGGAATCTCCATTTACTTTCCCGAAGAAAATAAATTTAAAACCCTAAGAAAAGACAAATTTAACCCTAATGGGTTGAGTACAAATGAAATAAATAACATATTTGAAGATAATGCACATCGTATTTGGGTAGGCACAAATAATGGTCTGAATCTTCTGGAAAACGACAAAGAAGAAATCAGTGGAATTGGGAATAACGATGAAAGCATCATTGCTGAGCAAAGCGGAATTTTAACAAAAGTTTTTCGGAAATTCTATCATAATCCCAAAAATCCCTTAACAATCTCAGGAAATAATATCAAAGACATAAAAGGCTATTCACTTAATAAAATACTTATTGCTACTGAAAATGGAATTTCTGAATATAATTCATCAACAGATAAATTCAGGACTATATATAATGGTACAGCAGATAAAATAGAAATAAAAAATTCCAGATTATTTATTTCAGCTGGAAATACCCTAAAAATAATGAACTATGATGGAAATCTAATTACCACTAAATTATACGAACTCTCTGAGTTTGAAATTCACGATTTTAAAATTAAAGATGACTCGACTCTTTGGATTGCCACCACGGAGGGTTTAGTTGTGCTAAACTATCACAATTTTAAATACAAATTAGTAAAAAACAACCCTTTAGATCCAACTTCTTTAAGCGTAAATAATGTTAACTGCATTTTCTTTGACAAAACGCAGGTAGCATGGCTAGGAACTCAACTTGGCGGTGTAAATAAATGGGATCCGGGTTCGGTAGGTATCGAATTATACCGAAAAAATCCATTCAATAAGAATAGCTTATCCTCCAACAGGGTCAGATCCATATTTATAGATAGCTATGGTATACTTTGGGTTGGGACTGTTGATGGGGGTTTAAACAGATGGAATTTACAGACTAATGAAATTAAACACTTCACACATAACTCAAAGGATAAAAATTCATTACCGAACAACCATGTTCGGAAAATTTTTGAAGATAAGAAAAAAAACTTATGGATTGGAACCGATGGTGGTGGAGTATGTATATTCAACCGAAAAAAAAATAATTTCAGAGCTATTAAAATTAAAGGTTTAGACCCTAAAAACGAGCGAATATGGGACATAACAGAAGATTACAAAAATGCAATTTGGCTAGCTAGCTTTGGCGGGGGTCTGATAGAATATTTTCCAGAAAGTGGTAGGAGTAAAATCTACAAACGTAAAGCAGCCAAGAGCGGCAGCCTCAGTGAGAATAAAGTTACCGTTGTTTTTGAAGATAGACAAAGAGTTTTGTGGGTAGGTACTTTTGGCGGCGGCTTAGAGCGTTGGGACAGATACAGTCAAACTTTTAAACATTTCAAATACAGCCGTAAAGCATCTAAAACAATCAGTAACAACCGTATTTATTCCATTTTTGAAGACAGTAAAAAAGAGCTATGGATAGGTACAAAAGCCGGACTAAATAAATACTTGCCAGAATCTAATGAATTCAGGAGATTTACAGAAGCCAACGGACTACCTAACAATGTAGTAATGGGAATTATTGAAGACAAAGAACGAAATATATGGCTTAGTACAAATAATGGAATTGCAAAAATGGATCTGACCGACTATTCCATTAAAAGTTATGACATTAATGATGGTCTGCAAAGTAATGAATTTCTGGTTGGTTCCTATTTTCAGGATAAAAATGGAAAAATTTATTTTGGCGGGATAAATGGAATGAATGAATTTAACCCTAACAGATTAAAAGCAAATCAATATGTTCCCAAAATTGTTCTACTTGATTTCAAACTTTTTAATAAAAGTATCAAAGAAGGCAAAAATTCACCCCTCAAAAAAAATATTATTTATACCAAAAATATTAAATTAAACTATGACCAAAACGTTTTCACCATTGAATTTACCGCTCTACATTTCTCCCAACCAATGAAAAATGCCTATCAATATAAATTATACCCTTTCGACAAAGAATGGATACAGACTACTGCCAATCACAGGTATGCGACATATACAAATTTAGAACCCGGAGAATACACTTTCCGAGTGATTGGAAGTAATTCCGATGGAATATGGAACAATGATGGAGTTACTCTAAAAATTAAAATTCTGCCTCCTTTTTGGCGAACATGGTGGTTCAAAATTGGCTTAACTGTAATCATTTTACTTAGCATTTTTTTTTGGTACAGGTCACGTATCGATAGAATTAAAAATCAAAAGAAAGAACTAGAACACGAAGTACTAATTCGAACTGCCGAGATTGCTGAAAAAAACCAACAAATTATTAAGCAATCTAAAGAACTAAAAAAACTTTCGTGGGTTGCACAAGAAACACAGAATGCAGTTATTATAATGGCTCCTAATGGCGACATAGAATGGGTAAACGCCGGATTTAGAAGACTATTTGGCTATCGTTTAGGCGAATGGGTAAAACATAAATCAAGAAATATTATTGGTCCTAATACCGACAGCAAAATAAAAATAGCATTTCAAAAATGTATCCAAAATAAACAAGCAATAACTTATGAACTAAAAGTACTTAGCAAAGAACATGAAACTGTTTATATTCAAGCAAATTTAGTTCCAATCCTAGACGATGATAACGATAAGATAATTAAAATAATAGCCGTTGATTCTAATATAAGCAATCTAAAAATGGCTGAAAATAAAATTACGCTGCAAAAAGAGCAACTCCAACTTCAGAACAGACACATTGCAGTACAAAACGAAAACATCAAAGGCTCCATTCGTTACGCCCTGACTCTTCAAGAAGCCATTCTCCCTACATATAAAGACATGGCAAAATTCTATAAGATAATGATTCTCTATAAGGCCAAAGATATTGTATCTGGCGATTTCTACTGGTTTCACCATTTTGAAGATTCAAAGCAAAGCTTCTGTGCAGTAATTGACTGCACCGGGCATGGAGTGCCGGGGGCTTTCATGTCAATTATCTCTCATAATTTACTTAACGAAATTATTATTCAGGATAATATACGCTCTCCTAACAAAATTTTAGAAGAATTGAATACACGATTAACAAAATTTTTAAAGCAAGACCAGACAGAAAATACAGATGGTATGGATATTGCTTTAGTCAAATTAGTTAAAGATACTACTAATAAAAAAATTAATATTATATTTGCCGGATCTAAACGGCCAGCAGTAATTTATAGAGCTAAAACCAAAGAAATTCAAGTATATAAAGGCAGCCGTAAGTCTATCGGGGGCTTACTTGGGAGAAGTGAGAAGTTACAGTTTACAAATATGAAAATCGTTTTAAACGAAAAAGATGTTTTATACTTATACTCAGATGGATATATAGATCAAAATAATATAAATCGCAAAAAATTTGGTTCATCTCATTTTTTTAACGTACTTTCACAAATTGGGGAACAAAATTTGTCGGAACAAAAAGAAGTACTTCTTCGTATCTTAAAAGAACACAAGTTCAATACTGAACAAAGAGATGATATAACAATATTAGGAATAAAATATTAATGAAAAAAGTTATATTTATATTAGCCCTTTTTACAATTTTTCTTGCTGTAAAGCCAGAAGTATTAAAAGCTCAAAATATGTCGCAGGATATGGTTCGGGCTATTTATGTATTTAATTTTATTCACTATGTAGAATGGCCCAACGAGAAAAATTTCGACAAATTTAAAATAGGCGTTTTTGGAAACGAGAATATATATAAAGAACTCCTAAAACAAACAAAAGATACGACCATCAGAGGAATTCCTATTTCTGTTGTCTATTTTCGTAAAGAAAAATTCATATCAAAAGTTCAGGTTCTATATGTTGATTTCCGATATAACGATTATGTTCCAGAATTATTAAAAAAAGCAGAAAAAGAAACCAGTTTATTGGTAACAGACCGTTATCCATTATTAAATAAAACCATGCTGAATATTCTTCCGCTCGATAAAGGCCGTAAACGATATGAACTAAATAAAGCCAACATAAAAAAAGCAAATTTAATACCCACAAATCAACTTTTATTACACGGGGGAAGCAACGAAGACATAAAAGTAATATATACTAAAAAAGAAGAAGAATTAGAAAAAAAACAAAAAGAAATTACTCGTCAAACAAAAATATTGAACGAACAAATAGCTGAAAATAATAAACAAAAAGAAGCTATCCTTAAGCAGCAGAAAAAAATTGACGGCCAAAAAATGGTTCTCAAAAAATTAATTTCTGAATTTGAAGTACAAAAGGCAGCACTAGACTCTAATACAGCTATATTAGCTAAGCAAAAAGCCAGTATGGAGAAGCAGAGAGTAGCGATTACCGAACAAAAAACAAAATTAGAGACACAAAAGAAAAAAGCCAAAATTCAGCAAGAATCTATTAATAAGCAAACCAAGGAAATAAATTTACAAGAAGAGCGCATTAGCAAACAAAAAGGAATTCTGAGACAACAAGACGCACTGATACAAACCCAAAAAGGTATATTAACTATCATTATAGCATTCTCAGCTCTACTTGTACTTCTGGCCTTTTTTATCTGGCGTGGTTATCGAATTAAGAAAAAAGTGAACCAGCAATTAGAAGATAAAAATATTGCTATTAGTAAACAAAAAGAAGAAATCGAAGCCCAGTCGAAACAACTCGAATTAATTAATACAGAACTCGAAAAATTGTCTATCGTAGCCAGTAAAACAGAAAATGCAGTTACAATTATGGATGCCGAAGCTAATTTTATCTGGGTAAATGCTGGGTTTACAAGATTATACGGATACACATTACAATTACTAACAAACGAAAAAGGCAATAATCTTCTTAAGATTAGTTCAAATCAGAAAATCAGAAAAATTGTACAAAATTGTGTTACAAACAAAAAGACAGAAATATACGAATCGCTAAATAAAACAAGGCGAGGAGAAGACGTTTGGGTACAAACAACGTTGACTCCTATTTTAAACGAAGATAATGAAGTCGTTAAATTAGTGGCTATCGAAACAGATATTCGTAGATTAAAGGAAGCACAAGAAGCTATAAACGCCCAAAATACAAAAATTCTAAAGCAAGCCGAGGAGTTACAACATAAAAACGTTGAACTAGAAAAGTTATCAATAGTCGCCAGAGAAACTGACAACGCCATAACAATTATGAATGGTATTGGTAATATAGAATGGGTAAATGAAGGCTTCTCCCGTCTGTTTGGATTTAGTCTGGATGAATATGTTTTCCTGAAAAAAAATATTGTTTCAGATGATACCCCATTGGAAACAAAACTTCTTATTCATCAATGCATTAGAGACAAGCATACCGTAAGTTTTGAATCCAGAGTTAAGACTAAATCCGGTGGTTATTTATGGGTACAAACAACCCTAACTCCTATTATTTCAAAAGAAGGATTTATTAGCAAATTGATTGCAATAGGCACCGATATTAGTAAAATAAAAGAGGCCGAACAAGAAATAAGACAACAGCATGAAGAAATATTGCAACAAAAAGAAATATTACAAAGGCAAAACGAAGAAATTCAGGCACAAAGAGATAAGGTTGAGCAACAAAACAAACACATCCGGGGGAGTATAAATTACGCCCTTACCATACAGAGAGCTATGCTTCCCTTAAAAGAAATTCTGGACAACTATTTCGAATCGTTTATTTTATACCGTCCCAAAGATATCGTTTCTGGCGACTTTTACTGGTTCTTCAAAAAAGAAGGAACAGGAAAAAAGTATGCAGCAGTGGTAGATTGTACTGGGCATGGTGTTCCTGGAGCATTTATGAGTATGATTGGTAACCGGATTTTAAATGAAATTATTGCCGAGAATGCAGATATAAAACCAAGTCAAGTGCTGGAAGAGCTTAATCTGAGAATAAAGAAAGCCCTAAAACAATCGCAAACAGAAAATAATGATGGAATGGATGTTTCATTAATTTGCATCTCAGATTACAAAGAATCTCAAAAAAAAGTCGTTTTCTCTGGTGCAAAAAGGCCACTTCTCTATTTCAGAATGCAAAATGATGAGATTTCTATAGCCAAAGGCGACCGGAAATCTATTGGAGGGGCAAGAATAAAAAGAGTAAATATTCCATTCACCAACCAAGAATTTATTTTGAACAAAGGAGATATGCTCTACTTATATTCAGATGGAATGATAGACCAAAATAATGCTAAACGGAAAAAATATGGAACATGGCGATTTGTTAAATTGCTTAACCAAATTGCAAAAGCAGATATCGAATACCAAAAAATAAAAATTGAAGAAGAACTAGACAACCACCAGGCCGATCAAGAACAAAGAGATGATATATCTATATGGGGAATAAAACTTTGATGCGCTTAAATGTAAAGCGTTTTTTAACATGAAAAAAATTGTTTTTTTTATATTTTTATTTATCTTAATACCACTTTATGCTCAGCATTCCGAACAGGTGATTAAAGGAGTTTTTCTCTCTAAATTTGTTCAGTATGTTTATTGGCCTGAAAATCATTTCCTAAAAAAAGGATATATTTCTATTGTGTTTTTTACAGAAACCAAACTTTCGCCCATACTCATCTCCGACTACAAACACTTAAAAATAAAAGGCTACACTGTAAAAATAACGAAAACAACAAGAATGCAAGACCTCTCTGGGGCAGATGTTATTTTTATTGCTAAAAATCAGAAAAATAAATGCGAACAAATTTGCAAAACATTTGCAAATAATCCTATTTTAATAGTGAGTGAATTTGACGGGGCAGCACAAAAAGGAAGCCATATAAACATATTCATCACTCAAAACTCAACACTCTCTTTTGAAATTAATCCAAAAGCTTTTAAAAGAAGTAATTTATCGCCTGATGCGGGAATTTTAGTAATGGGAAAAATTATTGAATAATGAAAAAATTATTTAAAAAATTACCCATAAAATACAAAATAATAACGCTGAATCTAATTATTCTAATACCATCCATATTGATAAGTACCGGATTAATTGCTTATCAGGATATTAAAACATTTAAAAAACAAAATATCGAAGCTGGAACTATTGATGCTAAACTACTTGGCGAACTATCTACCAGCTACGTTTCCTTTGGATTTAAACGAAGATTATTTGAATTCCTTCCTAACTTAAAGTATAACAATAACATCAAATCCTTATTTATTTACGATGTAAATAAAAAACTTTTCATTGATTACAAAAAAGACAGCCTAAGTAAAGAAATATATATTCCTTTCGCTGATACGATGACAATCGTTTTTAGCGAAAATTATCTAATGATAAATTTCCCCTTGAAAAAAGAAGGAAAGCTCGAAGGCTATCTCAAAATAAATAAATATACCGGTTACTACAAACATATAAAAAAAGTACTTTATTTAAGTATAATCATTTTTATTATTGTAACTCTGGTAGCTTTAGCAGCGATAACTGTTTTTCAGCGTATAATCACTGACCCCATTCTTAAATTAGCAAAGATAAGCGCCGAAATAGCCGAAAAAGGAAGTTACGAAATAGCTGTTCATACCGATCTGAAAGACGAAATTGCTGTTTTATATCACGAATTTAATCAAATGCTAAAATCACTTAGACTAAATATAAATCAAAGAGAACAAGCCTTATTCCAGCTCCAAAAAAATCAGGAAATATTATTAAATATCCAAAAAATAGCCCATATAGGGAGCTGGCGACGAACGATTAAAACAGGAGTACTGGAATGGTCTGACGAAGAATACCTTATTTTTAATTTAAGTAAAGACAATGCCATCAATTACGAAACTTTTATCACGTACATACATCCCAACGATCGCTCCCTATTACTATCAGAATGGGATTCCTCCATTAAACAGAAAAAAGTCTATGAGCTAGAATATAGAATTATTGTAAATAAGCAAATAAAATGGCTATACGAAAGAGCCGAAATTATATATGATGAAAATAGTCAAGCTAAATATGGCGAAGGCTTCAGCTATGATATTACAAAAAGGAAACTCCAAGAATTAGAAATACTAGATCACCGGAATAATCTAGAAGAAATTGTGAGAACCCGGACAAACGAAGTAATAGAGCTCTATGCCGATATAACCTTTAAGAACGAAGAACTAAACAAAGCAAATCTAGCCCTCGAAACCGAAAAGAAAAAAGTAGAAAAAAATAGTCGAAAACTATTTAAAGCCTATTCCGATATTCAACAAAAAGCAGAAGAACTTGAAAATACGCTTAATAAATTGAAAAACACTCAGTCGCAGCTTGTAGAACAGGAAAAAATGGCTTCACTTGGTGTTCTAACGGCCGGAATTGCTCACGAGATTAACAACCCCGTAAACTTCATTTCTTCAAATACTCTGGGATTAGAAAATATTTTGGAAGATTTGAAGTCTCTTATGAATCAAACAAATATTGAAGCTAATCAAAAAATGAATGTTACAGAAGATTTTAATAACCTTAAATTACTTATTAGTAACATAAAAATCGGTGTAGACAGAACTGTTGAAATTGTTAAAAGTTTGCGTACTTTCTCTCGCGAAAGTGAAGAAAATTTTTCAGCAGCCGATATTAATACCAATATAGATTCAACTCTATTGCTCCTTAAAACTCAAACTAAAAACAGAATTGATGTTCTAAAAAAATACGGCAAAATTCCACCCATTTTCTGTGAAATTGGAAAACTTAATCAAGTATTTTTAAATATTTTAACTAATGCCATACACGCCATAAAAGATACTGGAACTATAGAAATTACAAGCTATACAGAGAAAAACTATGTTGTAATAAAATTTAGGGACAATGGAGCAGGAATTAAACCCGAAATAAAAAATAAAATTTTTGAACCTTTTTTTACTACTAAAAAAATAGGAAAAGGAACCGGACTGGGACTTTCTATTAGCTATAGTATCATTAAAGCCCATAAAGGAAAAATAAAAGTTGAATCTGAGCTTGGAAAAGGAACAATATTTTTTGTATATTTACCTATAATACATTCAAAATGACAAATAATAATAGAAATTTAGAATCAATTTTATATGTTGATGATGAACAAGAAAACCTTACCGGATTAAAATTCTCTTTCTATAAAGACTTTACCGTTCATACGGCTATTAACGAAAAATCGGCATGGCAAGTGCTTGATAATAATTTAATCAAAGTCGTAATCTCAGACCAACGTATGCCTGAAATATCAGGCATTCAGCTCCTCAAGAAAATAAGAAAAAAATACCCATCTATTATATTAATTTTGATGACTGGCTACACCGACTTACAGGCAATCGTAGATGCAATAAATGAAATTGGAATTTATAAATACATAGCCAAACCTTGGGAAAAAGAAGATGTCAAACTCATTATCAATAATGCAATAAAAAGCTATAATTTAGAATACGAAAACAAAAAACTCATTGCTGATTTAAAAAAAGCAAAAGAACAGGCAGAGGAATCAGACAAACTAAAAACAGCGTTTCTAACCAATATTTCTCACGAAATTCGTACCCCACTGAATGCACTACTGGGTTTTGTAAATATCATCATAAGTGACAATCCTGAAAACGAACGATATAAAACCTTTTTTTCATATATTTCAGATGCCTCGCAAGAACTACTTTCTCTTATTCAAAGAATAGTTGAGTTAGCTGAGATACAAAGTAATAAAATAGAACTTAAAATCGAAAAAATCAATTTACATTCTTTTTTAAATGAAATAAGAGTGCATGCTTTCAAGTATAGCGAATTTTTAAAAAATGAAAAAATTAATTTTCAACTTATCTTTGCTAAAAGTGAAGGAATTATTTTTCAGAGTGATAAATCTATTTTAAGTGAAATTCTTAAAAATATAATTGATAATGCAATAAAATTCACTCCCGAAGGGAAAATTAGCTTAAAATATGAACTTAAGAACGAAAAAATTATATTTATTGTTTATGATACTGGCATAGGAATACGTAAAGACGATTTACCTTTCATTTATGACCGCTTCTGGAAAGCCAGCTATAAAGACAAACTGCATAGAGGATTAGGCATAGGACTCACCATTGTGAAAAATCATATTGTAGCAATTGGCGGAACTATTGAAGTTAAATCTAAAGAAAATGAATATACACAATTTACTATTGAAATACCGAGATATTTAGAAGCTAAATAATTCAATAACACAAATTATTATTATTATGCAAAAACAGATTATTTTACCTTATGGATACAATTTATAACTCCATATCACTATTATAACAATATATTACATACATTATTATATCACAATTTGTCTGTATTTCTATCCGTGTCCTATTTAACGCTTCACCCCTGATTAACCGCAAGCAAAGTGTTTTTTAACAAAGAAACAATGGTCATCGGTCCTACTCCACCTGGAACAGGGGTAATAAAGGAACATTTTGGCGCTACTTCGTCAAATTTAACATCCCCTTTCAATTTCCAGCCCGACTTGGTTTTATCTGATTTCACCCTAGTCGTTCCAACATCAATAACAACAGCACCCTCTTTTACCATAGTGGCAGTTACAAACTCAGGTTTACCCAATGCAGCAACCAAAATGTCAGCCTGAAGAGTAATTTCACTTAATTTTTTAGTTCGGCTATGGCAAATAGTTACTGTGGCATTTCCCTGAGCCGATTTCCGGCTTAAGAGAATAGACAAGGGCGTACCAACTATATTACTTCGCCCCAAGACAACCACCCGCTTTCCTAAAGTTTCGATATGGTATCTTTTCAGTAATTCTACAATACCAAAAGGGGTAGCTGGAAGAAAAGCAGGTAATCCTGCAACCATCTTGCCAACATTTACAGGATGAAAACCATCCACATCTTTTTTAGGGTCTATAGCTTCAATTACTTTCTGCTCATCAATCTGTTCTGGTAAAGGTAATTGCACTATAAAACCATCAATTTCGCTATTCTTATTTAGCTCTTCAACTTTTTGCAGAAGCTCAAATTCACTTGTATTCTGGGGAAGATGTATTAGGCTTGATTTGAAACCTACCTGAGCACAAGCCTTAACTTTATGATTCACATAGGTTTCGCTGGCTCCATTATCTCCTACCCATACGGCAGCCAGATGAGGCTGTTTTTTACCAGCCTGAACTAATTTTGTCGTTTCTTTGGCTATTTCTTCTTTTATCTGCGAAGAAATTAATTTACCATCTATTATCTGATAACTCATAATTATATTTTAAATCCCTCTCAATACCTTAATATACTCTACCAAAGTTCGAATTTGAAGATAAATATTAAGCGATGTATCTATTTTAGTAAAATTGCAATTTAAAGCCGTATACAAAACTAAACGTATGTTCTCATTAATAATTCAGCGACTAACAGAATTAACCATTAATCAACGGCTCTTTCTCTTCTTTTTCTTGCGTAAAGCCGATTTTGCCATTTTCCCCATTCCTTTACCCTGAGTCATTACCCGCATCATTTTACGCGTTTCGTCAAATTGTTTGATCAAACGATTTACATCCTGAATGGTTGTTCCACTACCTGTGGCGATTCTTCTTTTTCGACTTCCGTTCAGTAAAGTAGGTTCATCTCTCTCCGCAGGAGTCATCGAAAAAATAATGGCTTCTATACCTTTAAAAGCATCGTCATCAATATCCATATCTTTAATAGCTTTACCTACACCAGGAATCATCGAAGCTAAGTCTTTTAAATTTCCCATTTTCTTTATCTGCTGTATCTGAGATAAAAAATCCTGAAAATTAAGCTTATTCTTAGCAATTTTTTTCTGTAATTTACGGGCTTCAACTTCATCAAACTGCTCCTGAGCTCTTTCTACTAGGGTTACCACATCACCCATACCCAAAATACGCGTAGCCATACGTTCGGGGTAAAATATTTCTAAAGCATCTAATTTTTCACCAGTCCCGACAAATTTAATGGGCTTGTTTACAATCGAACGGATCGACAGAGCGGCACCACCTCGGGTATCACCATCTAATTTGGTTAACACAACACCATCAAAATCCAAACGATCATTAAATTCCTTGGCAGTATTCACAGCATCCTGACCAGTCATAGCATCTACCACAAACAGTATTTCCTGTGGATCAACGGCTTTTTTGATGTTGCTGATTTCCTCCATCATTTCCTCGTCAACAGCCAAACGGCCAGCAGTATCTATGATAACGGTATCGTATCCCCTCAGTTTTGCTTCTTTTATTGCATTTTTAGCAATCTTAACTGGATTTTTATTCTCTTCCTCGGTAAATACGGGCACGCCAACTTGCTCCCCTAAAACTTTTAACTGCTCTATGGCTGCCGGACGATAAACATCACCTGCAACGAGCAAAGGACTTTTGCTTCTTTTTTTCTTCAGAAAAGAAGAAAGTTTACCCGAAAAAGTAGTTTTACCAGAACCTTGCAATCCCGCAATTAAAATAATGGCAGGATTCCCTTGTAAATTTATATCCATAGAGCTACCTCCCATTAATTGAGCCAACTCATCCTGAACAATTTTCACCATTAATTCGCCCGGTTTAATAGCTATTAACACATTTTGTCCAAGTGCTTTTTCCTTTACACGTGTAGTAAAATCCTTAGCTATTTTATAGTTAACATCGGCATCTAACAAGGCACGTCTTACCTCTTTAAGTGTCTCGGCGATATTTAATTCAGTTATTTTCCCTTGACCTTTTAGTAACTTGAACGAATGTTCGAGTTTATCAGATAAATTTTCAAACATATTCCTTAATTTTTCTTTGACCACAAAAATAGAAAAATTAATTGAAAATGATAAATGATTTTTGCATTAAACCATTAAAATACCCTTGCATTTCTAGCGTCTAAATTTGATCGCCATCCTCTAGTTTTGAAATAAAAATTTTAAATTATCAAAATAAATATTACATTTAACCACATTACTGTACGCAAACGAATAAAACAATAAATCATGAAAAAAAAATTTCAAATGGAATTTGTCGTTAATACGATACCAAACATATTGTTTAATAGATTAAATACCTCAACAGGATTATCAAATTGGTTTGCAGACGAAGTAACTGCCAATAAAGAAATTTTTGATTTTAGTTGGGAAGGTACACCCGAAACGGCACGAAGAATTGACTTTAAGAAAAACGAATTTGTGAAATTCAGGTGGCTAGACGATGACGAAGAATACTTTTTTGAGTTCAGAATAAGGAAAGACGAATTAACCGGTGATGTAGCCCTGATAATTACTGATTTTGCAGAAGAAGAAGTTATTGCGGATGAAAGAAACCTGTGGGCACAACAAGTCTATCAACTCAAACATGCCTTAGGTTTAGAATAAACAATAATAAATAGTAAATTCTATTTGTCGGGAAGGATTGTTAACTCCAAAAATATAATATACAAATAAATAGCTTAGGATGCTTAAAAAAAAAATTCTTAAATAGAATTTCTATTCGTAGAATTGAAACAAATATTTTACATTTGTCCTTCAAAAAAAATCATTCCGAATGATAAAGAAATTACATGCTTTTATGTTAAAGTCGTACATAGGCCCCCTGTTTATGACTTTTGCTATTGCTCTTTTTATTTTACTCATGCAATTTTTATGGAAGTACATCGATGAATTGGTGGGCAAAGGATTGGCTTGGTCAGTAATTGGCGAACTAATGGCCTATGCCGCTTCCGGTCTTGTTCCTATGGCATTGCCTCTGGCTATCCTGCTTGCCTCGCTAATGCTTTTTGGTAATCTGGGCGAGCACTACGAACTCACCGCCATGAAATCAGCTGGAATTTCTCTGCAAAAAATCATGTATTCTTTAGTCGCTCTGAGTGTAATTATCAGTATTATGGCTTTTTTGTTTTCTAATTTTGTATTACCCTATACAAATTTTAAAATGAATATGCTTTTCTATGACATCCGACACCAGCGCCCCGAACTTAGTATTCAGGCCGGAGTATTCAATTACGATATTGACGGATACGCTATAAAAGCCACAGATAAAAATCAGAAAACAACCATGATGTATGATATTCTGATATATGATCATAAAACCCTCGGCCGAGGAAATACAAATGTTACACACGCCGATTCCGGTTTAATGTATGTTACTGACGACAAAAAATATATGGTAATAAATCTTTTTCAAGGAAATACTTATCAGCAAATGAGAGAGAAAAAAAGGAATATCAATGAATATCCTTTTAGACGTGATAAATTTGAAAAGCAGACAATTATCCTGCAACTAGCCGGTTTTGAATTTAACCGTACGGATGAAAATCTTTTCAGGCATAACTATCAAATGATGAGTCTTAAACAACTTAGAACTTCTATTGATTCGCTTAAGCTTGATTATAATAGTGAAATAAACCGAGTAGAAAATACGCTACGTACCGTTAATTATTTCAAAAATGCCAGAAAATATGCCATACAAACTAAACAAAAAAAAGATACAGCAAAGCTTAAAAAACAAAAAGGCCGGCGACCCCGAGCATTTACACGAAGATTTCATCCTATTCTCAAAATTGTCATGTTAGATTCTCTACCAACAGCCTCATTTATTCCCATGAACCTAGACAGTCTATTCAGGGTACAACGGGCAACCACCAAAATTAAAGTTTTAGATTGGGCAACAAATTACGCCCGTGCCAGTCAGAGTTACCTCAAAGATTCAGGTACACGAATGGAACGAAAATTCAAGGAATTAAACCGTTACAAAATTGCATGGCATCAAAAATTCTCCCTTTCTTTCGCCTGCCTGATTTTCTTTTTCATTGGCGCACCTCTGGGTGCCATAATACGAAAAGGCGGATTTGGAATGCCGGTAGTAGTCTCTATTTTTATTTTCATCCTTTATTACATTATTTCCCTTACCGGATTAAAATTTGCCCGTGAAGGAATTATACCCGTCTGGGAAGGTATGTGGGCATCCTCTTTTATCCTTTTGCCCATGGGAATATTCCTCACTTATAAAGCAACTACAGATTCCGGATTACTAAGCAAAGAGGCTTATATGAACTTTGTCAAAAAAATTGGTCGTTATTTTAAGTTTATTAAGGCACTAAATAAAAAGTGAAAATTCTTCAATTAACAAAGAAACTACCGATCCCACCCAAAGACGGAGAATCGGTAGCTATTTTGCAACTTACCAATGGTTTTGTTAAAGCAGGTCATGAAGTTATTATGCTTTGTATGAATACAAATAAACATCCACAAAAAATCCCTGAAAATATCAATTTTAAACTTTTGACTGTAAACATTAATACGAATATTAATCCGCTAAATCTTTTTTTTTCTGATTTCTTGAGCACTGAACCATACTTAACAAAGCGTTTTTTATCAAAAAATTATACAAAAAGCATTAAAAAATTAATAGAAAAAGAAAAACCGGATATTATTCAAGCCGAAGGACTCTTTGCTGCTCAGTATTTCAGATTTCTACAAGACTATAAAATCCCCAAAATTTTTCGGTCACATAATATCGAAGCACGGATATGGGAAAGACGTTCCCGGCAGGATAACAATCTTTTCAGACGCACTTACAGTAAATTAATCTTTCTTAAATTAAGCAAATACGAACAAAAAATAGCCCATTTATCCGATGGAATTGTTAGTATTTCAAAGGATGATTATACCTATTTTCAGGCATTGAACAATTCCATTCCCTCTATAACCATCCCAACAAGCTATCCCTTTCCTCCAGACCCTCTAAGCTTTTCTCAAACACCCAATATTGTTTTTCTGGCTTCTTTAGACTGGTATCCTAACACAAACGGATTAAATTGGTTTTTACAAAAAGCATGGCCACAAATCATCAAACAAATACCAGAAATAAAGCTACACATTGCCGGTAGAAATCCAGATAAAAATTTGGCCAGTTATCTCCAAAAATTTAAAAATGTACATTTTCATGGCGAAATAAATAATGTAAAGGACTATCTTATAAAAGGAAGAATACTAATTGTCCCGCTCTTCATTGGCAGTGGGATGAGAATAAAAATAATTGAGGCAATGAGTCTCGGAATTCCGGTTGTGGCAACCAGTATTGCAGCCGAAGGAATTCCCATAAGCCACTCAGAAAACATATTGCTGGCCGACAAGCCTGCACAATTTGCCCAACATTGTATCCGTTTGATGAATGACGAATTATTAGAACAAAAAATAGCCAAAAATGCACGCGTATTCATTCGTGAGAATTACCAACCCGAAAAACTGACTAATAAACTAATTAATTTTTATGTCTCAAATTATCTTCCAGAATAAATGAGTCTGATAATTAGCAAAATAGTCTTTTTTATTAGTTTGCTGGCCCTGGCTTACCACTATTTAATTTATCCTTTAATTCTAAATTTAATCTCTCATTTTAAAAAGACAAATTATCAAATATATTCTGAAAAAGAATTACCCGCTATCTCCATACTCATGTCTGTTTACAACGAGCAAGAAGTCATTAACAAAAAGATTAGTAGTATTTTAAATACAAATTATCCAAAAGACAAAATAGAAATTTTAATCTGTTCGGATAACTCAAACGACAATACAAACAAAATTCTAAAAAATTGGGTAAAAAAAAATCAGTCCATAAAAATTTTCATTCGGAAAGAAAGATACGGTAAACCACAAAACATTAATTATCTGGCTACTAAAGCCAAAAATGAAGTAATGATTTTAAGTGATGCTAATGTTCTATTTACTCCCACTACAATCTATGAAATGATAAAATATTTCAAAGATAAAAACATAGGTTTAGTTGATAGTAAAATGCAGAACACTGGAATAGCAAGTTCTGGAATTTCTGTGCAGGAAAGTTACTATATTAAATGGGAATCGCAGATAAAAACCATGGAAAGCCAAACTTATGGCTATATGATGGGACCCTTTGGTGGTTGTTTTGCCATCCTAAAGTCGCTGTACAAACCCATTCCTACTAATTTTTTAGTGGATGATTTTTACCTCAATCTAAAAGTACTGGAACAAAATTATAAGTGTATAAACTCTCTGCAAGCCATCGTTTACGAAGACGTTTCAAATGATTTTAAAGAAGAATTCCGTAGAAAAGTACGAATAGGAACCGGAAATTTCCAAAATCTATTTGCTTTACGAAAAATATTTCTTTCAAAAAAAATTATGCTTTCCTTTTTTTATTTTTCGCACAAAATTTTACGCTGGATTGGCTGGCTTTTTCTCATACTCTTATTGCTATCCAGCCTGCTTCTTTACCGTCAAACATATTATCAAATATTTCTATATATATATTTATTCAGCATATTTGTTTCAATAACAGACGTTTTTTTTCGTCTTTTTGGTAAACAAATTCTATTTTTGCGTTTTATAACGCATTTCTATGGAATGAATTT
>CAYQXT010000009.1:0-23061 GCA_964421365.1 uncultured Bacteroidaceae bacterium | reverse complement strand
CCACCCGAATGGGTTGACCAAGGCGAAGGTCAGGCCATAAATCAGGTAAATATTTATCGGAATTATACCAAATTTTCGTGCCATTTACCAGTCGCAGCTTATACCAAAGATGAGGAATGGTACGCCAATCGCCTCATAAATGAAGCCTATAACAAATCCATAGCCGAAAAACAAGGGCCGGTGCATATCAACATTCCGCTACGAGAACCTATTTATAATCAAACCAATAAACCCAACAAAAAGCTACAAATTATTGACGAAATAGCACCAAAAGCCAATTTAAGCAAAAGCGACCGACAAAAAATCATCGCCAAGATTCAATCCTTTGAGAAAATAATGCTTATATGCGGCCTTTTAGAACCAAATGAAGCACTGAAAAACAGCCTGAAAGAACTCGCTGCCAAAGGACTTATCATACTCACCGAAACCACCTCAAACCTTGCCTCAGAAAATTTTGTCAATACTATTGACAGTCATATCACCCCGTTGAGTAGCGATAAAGCCAGAGAAATGGTACCCGATTTACTCATCACCATTGGGCATTCCATTGTTTCAAAGCGTATTAAATCCTTTTTGCGTCAAAATAAACCTGCCGAACACTGGCAAATCAGCACAGACAACAATTTTCAAGACACTTTTATGTCTCTGACAAAATTTATCCGCCTCTCTCCTGCTCAATTTTTCAGCAATTTAAACAAAAATATCACCCAATTAAATACAAAAGCTTATGCTGAGAAATGGCTTAATTACAAATCCTCTATACGAATTTCACATCATCAGTTTATGAAAAATATAGCTTGGTCAGATTTTATGGCTCACCAATTTATTTAC
This sequence comes from uncultured Bacteroidaceae bacterium, assembly GCA_964421365.1. Taxonomy (GTDB): domain Bacteria; phylum Bacteroidota; class Bacteroidia; order Bacteroidales; family DYOH01; genus CAYQXT01. Next base: position 22,230 of record CAYQXT010000009.1, on the reverse strand, counting down.
AAAAATATACCCGAAGACACGCATGTACAACTAGCCAATAGTACCGTGGTGCGCTATTCACAACTATTTTCGCAAAAAGCAAGTGTTATTTTTCATAGTAATCGTGGCGTTAGCGGAATAGACGGAAGCAGCTCAACAGCTGCAGGATATGCTTACCTGAATGATAAATTAACGCTATTAATCAGCGGTGACATTAGTTTTTATTACGACATTAATGCCTTATGGAATAATTACTTAAATCCTAATCTAAAGATAATTGTCATCAACAACGAAGGGGGCGATATATTTCGCTACATTCCGGGGCCGGACAGCACCACACAATTAGAAAGCTTCTTTGCCACAAAACAAAAAAGAAGCGCCAAAGATATTGCTCAACTATTTAATTTATCGTACCTTACAGCCAATAGTTTAGAAGATATAGAAACAAAGTGGGATGAATTTCTTGAGCCGACACAAAAACCGGTTATTCTCGAAATTTTTACGCCACGTGAAAATAATGCTTTAACTTTGCGTAATTATTTTATTCATCTGAAAAAACAAGTAGAAAATGAGCAATAGAGAATGGACAAAAATTAAGGATTACGAAGATATTCGTTTTGAGTTTTTTGAAGGAATAGCCAAAATTACCATTAATCGCCCCGAAGTGATGAATGCTTTTCGTCCGAAAACGAACTTTGAGATGTTGGATGCTTTTGATATTTGTCGTGAAAAACCGGAAATTGGTGTAGTCGTTCTCACCGGCGAAGGCGAGCGAGCTTTTTGTGCCGGTGGCGACCAAAAAGTAAAAGGTTTGGGTGGTTATATTGATGATAACGGCGTGCCGCGATTAAATGTACTGGATTTGCACAAGAAAATTCGCTCTTTGCCCAAGCCGGTTATTGCCATGGTTAATGGTTATGCCATAGGTGGTGGGCATGTTCTGCACGTAGTTTGCGACCTGAGTATTGCTTCGGAAAATGCAAAATTTGGACAAACAGGCCCCAAAGTAGGCAGTTTTGATGCCGGTTTTGGCTCTTCTTACATGGCACGCATCGTAGGACAAAAAAAAGTACGTGAAATATGGTTCTTAAACCAGCAATATACCGCTGCTGAAGCCGAAAAGATGGGCTTAGTAAATAAGGTAGTACCTCTCAAAGAACTCGAAGACACCACAGTAAAATGGGCTAAAATCATTCTAAAACGTTCACCAATGGCTATTCGCATGATTAAGCGCGGATTAAACGCCGAATTAGACGGACAAGCCGGTATCATGGAACTTGCCGGCGATGCTACGCTGATGTTTTACCTTATGGAAGAGGCTCAGGAAGGCAAAAAAGCTTTTTTGGAAAAAAGAGAACCTGATTTCTCCAAATTTCCAAAGTTTCCTTAAAACATAGCTCTAACAAAAAATAGAATACTGATTTATTAAGATTATTATGATTCGATTAACTACGTAAGGTTGGAGAGTCACAAGACAGCACGTTTCCAAGTGCCTAGCGGCACTTGGAAACGTCCGAAGCCGGGCAAAACACAGCAAAAAAGAGTGTAGCGGCCAGCAGAACTCCTTTTTTACCGATGTTTTGCCCGGCTGAGGCAAGGGGGAGCAAAGCGGCAAGCCCGTTCGTGCGCCCAAAAAATTATTTGAATTTGGGAACAGGAAATCATGAATCCCAATTTTATTTTGTACATTTGTATATGCGAAACCTCAGTTTAGATGACTTCACTCAAATAAAAACTGAAACAAAATTATGCGAAGCGAAAAACAAAATCTGATTCTAAGCATAGAAATAGAATTAAGCAAGCTAAAAATAGCCTTATTCGACTATTATGGTAAATCCCTGGCTTATACGGCTCAAGATATAGAAAGCAAAAGATTTTCGGGCGGTGGGGTTGAACAAAATCCCAACATCTGGCTAGCCGAACTAAAAAGTGGAATGCGACAGCTTTTTGCCAAATATTATTTCCGTGCAGAAGATGTGGAATACATAAGTATTACTGGCTTTTGGGGCTCTATCATCGCCATTGATAAAGACGGGAATAGTATCCGGAACGCCATTATGTCAGAGGATACTCGTGGCGATTTTGGGGTACATAAAATTGTCGATGGAATGCTCACTTACAAGCACTTTGATTGGTTCAAACGTAAAAAATTATTAAAAACAACCGCATCTTTACCTCTCCTCTCGTCTCAAGATGCTTTAGGCCATATTTTATACATCAAAAACAAACTCCCGGGTATTTACGAGCAAAGCTACAAATTTCTGGAAACTAAGGATTTTTTAATATACAAATTATGCGGAAAGGCAAGCACCACCAGTGAAGCAGCCTATTCTTATCATCTTGCCGCTTATAAATCATCTGTTTACGATAAAAAACTATTGGAATATGCTTCGATAGACAAAAACAAGCTGCCAGAAATTGTGAAAGAAGGCAGTGTTGTTGGCGAATTAAGCAGCGAAGCAGCCGAAGAGTTAGGCCTTATTTCGGGCATAAAAATTATTAATGCCGGCAGCAATCTGCATACTTCACTCGTGGCTAGTCTTCATAAAACCAATGAAATCTCTTATATTTTAGGCGAACAGACATGGATTTCTCAGCCCGTAAACAAAATTCCTTCAATTTTTCGAGTAGATAATAATGAATTTTATACTCTATTTTCAGCACAATATTATCGGCATCTTGCTATTGAGAGTGGTAGTAATAATATCGACAGCTTTATTCAAAGTTTTTCTATCGAAGCACAAGAAAACGAACTTTTACGAGAAGCATTTTTCAGTCTTGCAAAAGAGGCAAAAACAGGCTGCCACAACCTAATTTACATTCCTTTTAGTGGTTATTCGCAAGCACGTAGCCTGCATAGAAACTTACAAACCGGATTTAGGAATATTCAGCCCCTACACACTCATGCCGATTATTCGCGTGCTATTTTAGAAGGAATTGCTTATCGCACGAAACATCTTATCACGAAATACGTAAATATACCGGTGGATAACATAAATATAAGTGGCTCGGCTGCAACTTCTGATTTATGGTGCGAAATTCATGCTGATATTTTAAACAAAAAAATCAGCCAATTAGAAAATCCGGAACAAACAAATTTACAAGGAGCTGCATTTTTTGCTGCTATCGAAAAAGGTCGGATTATAAAAGAGGATATTGGCACACTCCTGAAAATTAAAAATATTTTTGAACCTGATTTTAAGCGAACTAAAAAATATGAACGGATTTATGAAAAATTTTGCAAAATTTATCAATAATGCAAAATTATACTATTCCATATTTTTCTTATTTCTGTGGCAATCTATTATTGCTCAGACCTTCACTATTTATTCCGGTGAAGCTTTAAAAGAAGATAGTTTGCAAGTTCAGGCCGGCGATATCGTGAATCGAAAAGATGCCAACAATATAAAGCAAGGCCTATGGTTTTACAAAGACAAAAAAACAGGTAAAATAAAGTCTATTGGGAACTACGCAAATGGTAAACGTACCGGATTATGGATAAAATTCAGGCCGGATGGAAGCAAATTAAGCGAATTCCATTATATAAAGGCTAAAAAAATTGGACTGGCAAAAACATATTACACAGGCGGGAAATTGCAGGAAGAGGGCTACTGGAAAGTTGATACATGGCTTGGAAATTACTATTATTATTATCCCAATGGGAAACTGTGTTATGAGTGGTTTTACGATAAGGCAGGAAATCGTACCGGTGAGCAAAAATATTTTCACGAAAATGGAAAATTAAAAATTGAAGGCAATTGGGTAAAAGGAAAACGCAATGGTATGCTCAAAGAATATTACGAAGACGGCAGCCTCAAAAGTGAAAAAAAATTTGTGGATGGTGAAATGGATACTTTACACGTAAAAAATTATAAGCCGGCCGAAAAACATGCTGAAACGACGGTGAGCACCGTAACAACTACTACCGAAAAAATCAATAAAAACGAGCATAAAATAAATCCTCCTCACGACCACATGAATACCGGCGTATTTAATCCCAATGGATACAATAAACTCTACAACATCAAAAACAAAAAACTCGAAAAAGACGGTTTGTTTAAAAATGGACGCTTATACACCGGCAAACATTTTATCTACAACGAAGAGGGAAAAGTTATCCGAATACTAATCTACAAAGACGGAAAGCGAATTAAAGATGTAAAACTGTAGATAAATACGGTAAACAGAATTCCCCACTCACAATTAACAATTAACCATTACTTAAATGCTTTTGTGCTCGGTACGGCGTATAATTTCGTTTTGCAAATCTTCTCCTAAATCGTTAAAATAATCGCTGTATCCGGCTACTCTCACAATCAAATCGGTATAATTTTCGGGATGTATTTGTGCATCGCGCAAGGTTTGGGAATCTACCACATTAAACTGAATATGATGCCCGTCCATACGAAAATAGCTACGCACAAGACTACTGAGCTTAGTTATGCCGCCCTTGTCAAAAAATTCAGATGCAAAGCGCTGATTCAGAAGTGTTCCTCCGGTTTTTAAATGGTCAATTTTAGCTGCCGAATTTAAAACGGCTGTTGGACCTTTTCTATCCGCTCCCTGAACCGGTGAAATGCCCTCTGATATAGGCATACCCGCCTTTCGTCCATCAGGAGTGGCTTGCAGTACAGCACCAAAATATACATGGCTGGTGGTAGGCAGCAAATTAATACGATATACGCCACCACGTGATGTAGGCCTACCGTTTACAGCATGATAGAAACTATCGAAAATAAAGCGCAGTTGCTCATCGGCATACTCATCATCATTGCCATATTTGGGCGTTTCGTTGATGAGTTGATGTCTGAATTCGGGTTTTGACTCAAAATCTGTATCCAAAATCTGCTTAAACTCCTGTAAACTCACATTTTGTTGGTCGAAAACATGGTATTTCAGTGCCGTTAGCGAATCAGTGAGCGTTCCCAATCCTACGCCTTGTATATAACTTGTATTATAACGGGCACCACCGGCGTTATAATCGGCAGCATTGGCTATACAATCATCAATTATAGTAGAAAGAAAAGGAGCCGGCAAATTACACGAAATCACACTCTCGATAATATTATTTCCTTTTATTTTGATGTTGATGAAATAATTAAGCTGTTTCTGATAGGCAGAAAGTAAATCAGCAAAGCCATCAAAACAGTCAAGTGTACCGGTTTTTAAGCCAATTTGTTTTTTTGTACGTAGGTCGAAGCCGTTATTGAGTACCATTTCCAATATTTTGGTAAGATTGAAATAACCGGTAAGGAAATAAGCCTCTTTCCCAAAAGCTCCGGTCTCTACACATCCACTGGCACCTCCATTACGAGCGTCTTCCAAGCTTTTGCCCTGTGCCAGCATTTCCTGAATAATAGAGTCGGTATTGAAAATGGAAGGCTGTCCAAAACCGGTCTTGGTTATTTCCAAGGTACGTTTTATAAAGCGGTCGGGATTTTTCTTGCTAAGCTGCACCATAGAGCTGGGCTGCAAAATTCGCATTTCTTCTATCACATCCAAAATCAGATAGGAAAGCTCGTTTACAGCATTACTTCCATTAGCCTTTAATCCGCCAAGATTTATCAGGGCAAAATCAGTATATGTATTACTTTCGAGGGCTGTTACTCCAATTTTGGGTGGCGAAGGATGATTATTGAATTTCACCCAAAAGGCTTCCAACAATTCGCGTGCCTCCTCTTTGGTTAAGCTGCCCTGTTCTATCTCCCTTTTATAAAAAGGGTATAAATGCTGGTCAAGGCGTCCCGGATTGAAAGAATCCCAAGGATTTAATTCGGTGATAACGGATAAATGCACAAACCAGTAAGTCTGTAAAGCCTCCTGAAAGGTTTGCGGAGCATTAGCCGGTACATTGCGGCAAATAGTAGCCATTTTAAGCAATTCCTGCTTTCTTTGCGGCTCTTTTTCTGTCTCAGCCTTTTCTTCGAGCAATGTGGCATAACGCTTGGCAAAAAGCAAAATCGCCTCAATGGCTATCTCCATAGCTTTCAGCTCTTCTAATTTATCCAGCGCTTTACTATCTCCGAAGAAATCTATTTTTTCTTTGGAAATACGAATGTCTTCCAAAATATCAAGCATTCCTTTTTTATAGATTTTATCACCGGCAACAGTATGTCCGGGGGCGCGTTGTTCCTGAAACTCGGTGAAAACACCAGCAGCATAAGCCGCTTTCCAGTCCTCATCCAAAAGACTCATTATTTTATCGCGATTGCTGCGCCCCTGCCAGAATGGAATAATCGTCTGCTCATAAGCCTTTCTGACAGTATCATCTGATTTAAAGGATACTTTTTTACGATTATTCAAAATCTCCAAATCCTTGAGACTATGCACGGTAATTTCGGGATAAGTAGGTGTGGCTTTGGGTTCGGGACCACGCTCGCCTACAATCAACTCCTCTTCGCCAAGATACAAAGATTTATGCTCCATGATATATTTAAAACTCAGCGCTCTTTGAACCGGTACAGATACTTGTCCGACTATCTTAGTTTTATAAAATTCGGTAATCAACAAGGCTCTTTCGGCTGATATCTTATTAATAGCCAAAAGGCTTTTCTCTCTTAATTTTTTTATTCTTTCTCTCATCTCTTTTTTAATTACAAATTACTAATGATTAATGGATTCGGTCTAAAAACCGGTCGGATGGATAGATTTATTAAAACTGTAAAAATAGACCGCTCATTTACAATTGATTAATAAAACCGTCCGACCGATTCCGATGCAAATTTACCTTTTTATACCAGACTCATTAATGATTAATGACGCTCGAAGAAGGGCTATCTCCCACGCTTCGAGGCCTATACATAATTTACCATTAAATATTCACAATTATCCTCATCCTCCGATGCTTACTGTAAAGCCGAGTTCTTCAAATTCCTGCTTCAAATAGCCAACATCCTTTGCCACCAAGGATTTTATTCCTTGCATTTTATTTTGCAGACTAAATTTAGTATATTTATGATTCGCAATGTCGTGATAAGGTAAAAGGCTTATTTTACGGATATTTTTTAATGGCTGAAAAAAATTTTTCATTTCTTTTATGTTTTTGCGCGTATCATTTATCCCCGGAATAACCGGAAAACGGATTATCGTTGCTTGCTTATTTTCATTCAGCAATTTCAGATTATTCAGTATGATTTCATTGGGAACACCGGTATATTTCAGGTGTTCTTTTGAGTCCATAAGTTTCAAATCGTACAAGAACAAATCTATCTTACCAAAAAATTGACTGAATGTTTTTTCACTCGTATATCCACTTGTATCGAGTGCAGTATGAATCTTTTGCGTCCTGCATTTTTCGGTGAGCGTCAATAAGAATTCATGCTGCATGAGCGGTTCTCCACCCGAAAAAGTAACTCCCCCACCCGACTCATCGTAATAAAGTTCATCTTTAAGAATCGAGTCCATTAGTTGATTAATATCCATTAATCGGCCGAGTTGCTCCTCTGTTTGGAACTTCTTTCCCCCCAAAATATACTCGTGCAAAATGGCTTGCGCTTGCCTGTTTTGGCTTTCGGGATTATGACACCACCAGCACGACAAAGGACAGCCCTTGAAAAACACAGTTTGCCGGATACCGGAGCCGTCATGCACCGAAAATCGTTTTATATCGAAAATTTTTGCCTTCATTTTTTTAAATTATGTGTCCACGAATTACACGAATAGTTTATCACTTAATTGTCACAATTGTATAACTAAATATAACTATTTATTACAGGATATTACATCCTCTTCACAAATTGTATCACAACCTAATATCTACGATATTATAATTGACACTAAATGATACATTCAAAAATTAGTAATTAAACGGAATCAGGCTATCCAGCACTCGAACAAGTGCCTGTAGTAACGAGAGTAAATATTATTGAGTAAATTAATTAAATACATAGTACAAAATTAATTCTTATTTTTGAAACTAAAAAATAAGAACAATACAAAAAACTGAAATTCATGGAAAAATTGAGTCGGTAGGACTCACTAATCCTATAGAATCGACTGATTTCAAGATGAATTAAACTATTACTATCCACTTATTTAAGTAGAATATTGCAAGGGATGTCCATATTATATTACAGCGCGTTATGGATATGAAAAGAAAGCGGATTTTTACACACTAACTTTTCGGTTTAGCACTAAACCACTATTAATTTTATACTTGAGTTTGGTCTAAAAACCGGTCGGACGGATAGATTTATTAAAACTATAAAAATAGACATTTCATTTACAATTGATTAATGAAGCCGTCCGACCGATTTCGATGCAAATTTACCTTTTTATACCGTACTCATACTTTGTTAGCAAAAGTAATTTATTATCAGTATTCAGTCGTTAAACTAAATCCAATTCCCATACTTCCTAATTTTTTCCACTCTGCTTGACCTGTTAATCAAGTTACTGTCGTATTTCCTAAAAGTCCAGCGGAAAAGAAAACTTCACTTTCTTTATTCCCTTCATTATCTATTAATTCCATTGTTAAGAAAAAGTCGTTTTTAACAACTATGTTATACTCAGAAAGGTCTAAAGTGAAATCTCCTTATTTTGAATCTATTTGAAAAATGATATTTTGGTTTATTAATTTTTCATTTAGTAAACCTTTTTTAATATCGTAAAAATTCAATCTAAATTTCATCTTTTTCCAGTATTGGAAGTTAGGTTTGCGTGAAATTCAGTTATGTAAGTTGGACTCTTTTTTATCCCTTTTAAATAGTTGTCCCTTTTTCTTTTGCTGCTCTCCAAAAAATAACTACTTTCAGTGCCAAATTTTAAATAATGACAAAAGAACAGAGCGTAACCAAAGAAGCTACACTTTTACAAGCCTTTATCCCTATCATTTTTTTAATCATCCTACTTTCGCTTAATGTCTATTATTTTGGCGATGACACTCTAAGTGGTGCTAACCAGATAGCTTTAACAACTGCGGCAGCTATTGCGGCGCTTGTAGCTATGCGGCTAAATGTAAGCTGGACTCATGTACGGAAACGAATTGTGCACAGTATCAGCACAGCAATGCCTTCGACGCTCATTCTTTTTTTAATTGGATCACTATCAGGCACATGGATGTTGAGCGGAGTAGTACCGGCGCTAATTTATTACGGATTGGAGATTATACATCCTTCTATATTTTTATTTGCCACGGTGGTAGTAACTTCGCTGGTTTCGCTGGGAACAGGCAGCTCGTGGTCGACTATTGCCACTATTGGTGTGGCACTTTTAGGCATCGGTCATGCGCTGGGTTTTAGCGATGCAATGACGGCCGGAGCGATTGTTTCGGGGGCTTATTTTGGCGATAAAATGTCACCACTGTCGGACACAACCAATCTAGCACCTGCTATGGCCGGAACCGATATTTTCACCCACATACGCTACATGATGATTACCACCGTGCCCACGATGACAATAACACTCATTATCTTCCTTATCATGGGTTTCAGCATGAAAGTAGATAGTTCGGCCGCAGATGTTGCCAACGTGATGAATGCTTTAGACCGCACTTTTACCATTACACCCTGGCTTTTTCTCGTTCCGGGCATATTGGCTTTTGTAATTATTAAGAAAGTACCTCCTCTGCCGGCTTTATTTATAGGTACGCTCTTAGGGCTGATTTTTGCCTTCATATTTCAGCCTCATCTGATTCGGGAGCTTGCCGGCAAAACGCATAATTTTGCAGAGGCTTCGTATATTACCGGAATGCGCTCTATGTTTGGGCATATCAGCATAGAAAGTGGGGATGCTAAAGTAAACGAATTGCTCTCAACGAATGGAATGGCCGGAATGCTCAACACGGTGTGGCTAATTCTTTCGGCTATGGTTTTTGGTGGCGTTATGGAATCGGCTGGTCTGCTTAAACGTATTTCGCACGAGGTGATTAAACGTGCTCAAAGTACAGGTTCGCTTGTTGCCTCAACAGCGGCTACTTGTATATTTTTTAATATGACGGCTTCTGACCAATATATTTCGATTGTGGTTCCGGGGCAGATGTATGCTTCTACTTTCCGAGAGCGCGGCTACAAGCCCGAACTCCTTAGTCGTACGCTAGAAGATGCCGGAACGGTTACATCAGTTCTTATCCCATGGAATACCGGTGGTGCCACGCAAGCCACTGTTTTGGGGGTTACTACACTGGCTTATGTACCTTATGCTTTTTTTAATTTATTGAGCCCCTTAATGTCGGTTTTTATTGCTTATATGGGAATTAAAATACGGAGGTACAGTAAAAAAGAGTTGGAAGAATTAAAAAATGAGGATAGTCAATCGTAATAATCTTTCAAAATAGTATTTCCGCAGAATCAAGCACATGAACAATCAATTAGCAAACAGGTAATTAAAACCATTGTTCTATAACATACAATAATATGACTAAAATCAGAGATTAAAAAGCTGTTAAAAGCTGTTTTTTTCAAAGTATTATTTTATGTTTGCCTCAGAAATATTTCAAACGTTTTCTAAAATAAAAAACTTAATTATTCAGTATCATGGATGTAAATAAAATAATGAACGACCTGGAACGCAAACATCCGGGTGAAGTAGAATTCTTACAAGCTGTACGCGAAGTTTTGGAATCTATTGAAGATATTTATAACCAAAATCCTCAATACGAAGCGTCCAAAATTATCGAACGCTTAGTTGAGCCGGATCGTCTTATCTCATTTAAAATACCTTGGGTAGATGATAATGGAAATGTGCAGGTAAACCTCGGTTATCGTGTCCAATTTAATGGAGCCATAGGTCCTTACAAAGGTGGTTTACGTTTTCACCCAAGTGTTAACCTTAGTATCCTTAAATTTTTAGGTTTCGAGCAAATATTTAAAAATGCGCTAACAACCTTACCTATGGGCGGCAGCAAAGGGGGTTCAGATTTTAATGCGAAAGGAAAATCAGATAGCGAAATTATGCGTTTTTGCCAGGCTTTTATGCTGGAATTATGGCAATTTATCGGACCTGAAACAGATGTTCCTGCCGGTGATATAGGAGTTGGCGGAAAAGAAATTGGTTATTTATACGGAATGTATAAAAAATTAAAACGCGAACATACTGGTGTATTAACCGGGAAAGCTTTAAACTGGGGAGGTAGCCTTGTACGTCCAGAAGCTACTGGTTTTGGTAATGTATATTTTGCCAAAGAAATGTTAGCCACCAAAGGCGAAACTATTAAAGGTAAAAAAGTAGCTATTTCTGGCTTTGGTAATGTTGCTTGGGGTGCAGCCAAAAAAGCGACCGAATTAGGAGCCAAAGTATTAACAATTTCTGGTCCTGACGGATATATCTTGGTCGAAAACGGTATGACGGAAGATATGGTTGAATATATGCTGGAATTACGTGCTACGAACAATGATGTTGTCGCTCCTTTTGCCGATGAATTCCCCGAAGCTAAATTCTTTGCGGGTCATCGTCCATGGGACGTTGCCGTAGATGTTGCTTTACCTTGCGCTATTCAAAATGAATTAAACGAAGAAAATGCCAAAACATTGGTTGCAAATGGCGTTATCTGTGTTACCGAAGGGGCTAATATGCCTACAACTCCTGAAGCTATAGAAGTTTTCAAAGAAGCTAAGATATTATTTTCTCCCGGGAAAGCGTCTAATGCCGGCGGAGTAGCCACTTCTGGTTTAGAAATGTCGCAAAATGCCTCTAAACTAAACTGGACACGCGAAGAAGTAGACGGACGTTTGCACCAAATTATGAAAGATATTCACCAAGCTTGTGTGACTCACGGTACACGCGAAGATGGTTGGGTAGATTACGTAAAAGGAGCTAATATCGCCGGATTTATCAAAGTAGCAGATTCTATGTTAGACCAAGGAATTATTTAACACCATTCCATTTACTATAAATATAAAGACCTTCCCGAATCGAGAAGGTCTTTTTTTTTATACGGTAAAATTATTAATAGGAATTTCAACATTGACAAAGTTTTACCCCTTAATTTTAAATAAAAAAAGCCGCTAAAATTTAGCAACTTTTTTTGTTGACCCACAAAGGTTCGAACTTTGACTGGCAGAACCAAAATCTACTGTGCTACCATTACACCATGGGTCATTGCTTTAAAAGCGATGCAAATATAAATGCATTTTTCTCTATCTACAAAATTTTTTAGCAAAAAAATGATTTTTTTTTTACTATTTTTAGAACCGATAAGATTATCAGTCTATTATATGGAGTATGCATCATAAAAAAACCGGAAGAGTTCAACTTTTCACTAATAACTAATCAGTTCTACGAATATTAATTCCTAATTTGCCAATCCTCTTGTTCTTTACAAAGCTTGTTTTTTTTGCGATGCCTGAAAAAAACGTGCTTCGAGATACCGAGTGATTGCATCATCTATTACTCATCTGCATCTTTTCAAGGGCATAAATGCTGTCGCTAATCATAGACACAGATATAATAGATTTTCAACAACTTTTTTGCCCGTTTCTTGACCTGCTTAATTTTTTTTGCTACATTTGTTCTTTAATTACTCTTTTTGAGCATACTAAAATAATGAAAAATCTCTTTTTGTGTATTATGTCCTTAATTTTCTTGCATTTCCCCATGCAAGCACAAAAAATGCCTAAGCCTCGAAAAGGTGAAATAAACCTTAGTACCTGGAATTTCGAGCAGACTGGTTTAGTAGAACTTACGGGAGAGTGGGAATTTTATTGGCATGAATTGCTAAATCCGGAGAATTTCACTAAAAAAGCCGATAGCGCACAAAGAGTATTTGTTGACGTTCCGGGCAATTGGAACTCTTATTCCTTAAATAATAAAAAAATACTTGCGTATGGTTATGGAACTTATCATTTAAAAGTATGGGTAAAAGGAAATCCTGTTCTCTTTATAAAAATAATGAGTATATCATCTGCTTACAAAATTTGGGCGAATAAAGAATTTTTGGGCGAAGTAGGAAAAGTAGATACAACAAAAGCAAATTATAAACCGGAATACCGACCGGCACTTTTTGCATTAAAAACGAAAAATGATTTTCCGGCTGACTCCATTCATGGCATTAACATTCTTATACAGGCAGCTAATTATTACCATGTAAATTCCGGTATCTGGGAAATTGTAGAAATAGGCGATTTACAATCTTTTAGGGGAGAAACAAAAAGACAATTAATAATAAATGCTTTGATTGTTGGTATTCTCTTAGTAATTGCTTTTTATTATTTTGTTCTTTTCCTCTTGCATCGCGATGAGCGTTCGACCATATACCTATCACTTTTTGCGCTCACCATGACCTTGCGTAGTATTTCGGTGGATAATCGTATTATTTTAGATTTAATCCCCCATCTAAACTATTTTGCACTAATAAGAATAGAGTATTTATCAGCCTATATAAACATTATTTTTGTAGCGCTATTTTTTTATAATCTTTTTAAAAAGCAACACAGTAAAAAGATAATAAATGTAATCGTCGGTCTTGGAATTATTGCAGGGCTTATCATATTATTTAGTTCAGTTCAATTTTTCACAGGCTTGCGTAATGTCTTTAATCTCTATGTGATAGTATCAAGTAGCTATATTGCCTATTATTCGCTCTTTAAAGCACTATTAAATAAAGAAACCGGCTCAATTGCTGCTTATATAGGTATGTTTGTATTGCTTGGAACTGCAATTATGGACATTATCACTACTGTTGCGGTATTGCCTTTACCACAAATAGCACCTGCCGGACTGGTATTTTACGTTTTGATACAAGCCATAGTTTTAGCACAACGATTTTCTAAGGCTCTAAATGAAAACAAATATTTGAATAAACATCTGGAAAGTATAGTGGTAGAAAAAACCCATGAACTGAAAGAGGAAAAAGAAGAGCTGCAAGCAGCCGAAGAAGAATTGCGCCAGAATAACGAAGAACTTTTGGTGCTGAACGAAAACATTGTACAACAAAAAGAAGCGCTTAATCAGGCCTATATAGGATTGCAGGGGCAGGCAGCCATGGCTCAGATTTTACAAAGAGTTACCGATACCAGTATCACTTTAAATGAGTTTTTACAATTTGCGCTTGATAGCACTATAAAACAGCCTTGGCTAAATATTGTGAACAAAGGGAGTATTTTTATCACCAATAGCGAGGGTAATTTAAAAATGGTGGCGGAAAGGGATTTAGGCGTTCTTACAAAAACGTGCGCAATAATTAAACCCGGCCAGTGCTTATGCGGCAAAGCTTTAAAAGAGAAAAAATTACTGTTTCATGACTGTGTAGATGAAGCGCATGAGATTCGTCCTACCGGTATGAAAGCCCATGGGCACTATAATGTTCCTTTACTATTTGAAGATAGAGTGGTGGGCGTTTTAAACCTCTATGTCGAACACGGGCATAAACAAACAGCCAAAGAAAAAAGCTTTCTGACTACTTTGGCCGGTGTGCTGGCTTCAGTTATTCAAAGGAGACAGATTCAAACTGCTCTGGACATGCAAACCAGCAAATTATTCCAGCAGAACAAAGAACTAACGACTCTAAAAGAAACTATTGAAGGAAAAGAGCAGCAACTGCAAAGAATAATTGAAAATCAAGGTGAAGGTTTTATATTGATAGATTTAAAAGGTAATGTTACTTATAGTAACACATCAGCTTTAGAGATATTAAGAATAGATAAAGAGGCTATTTTAACAAAAAATCTTATCCATTTTTTTAATGAAGACCGTTTGAGTGAGTTACGTAAAAAAACTGAAAATTTAGAAAAATACCAGAAATATAGTTTTGAAGAATTAGCCCAAACTGCCAATAAAGATTTAATATTTATTCAGGCTACCATAACCAGTAATTATAATAATTCCGACAAAAAAATTGGTTATATTATTAATTTTAGGGACATTACAGTTCTAAAAAAGAATGAAGAAAAATTAAAGAATGCCAATATTGCTTTAAAAAAATATTATGTGGCGTTGGAACAAAGCCCCTTAACCATAGTAATTACCAATACAAAGGCACAGATGGAATACGTCAATCCGGCTTTTACAAAAACAAGCGGCTATTCTCTAGGCGAAATGAAAATTACGCCTCGATTACTTAAATCAGGAAAGACTCCTATTGAAACCTATAAAAATATGTGGGAAACAATAAGGGCAGGAAAGATATGGAAAGGTGAATTTATCAACAAAAAAAGAAATGGTCAAGAATATATAGAAAGAGCAGTTATTGCTCCTATCAAAAATACGACAGGAAATATCATTAATTATGTAGCCATAAAAGAAGACATCACCCAAAGACGACGAAATGAACAGAAACTAAAAGAACAGCATATATTAATTGAAAAAGCATTTAGAAATATCAACGATAGTATTAATTACGCCAGAACATTGCAAAAATCTTTGCTTAATAAGAATAAACTACAAGAATTATTTAAGGATAAATATTCCTTGCTGTTTATTCCACGCGATAAAGTAAGTGGCGATTTCTTTTATGTCAATAAAATACTTAAGTGGCTTATTTTCGCAGTAGGAGATTGTACTGGTCATGGTGTTCCAGGTGCTTTTCTTTCGGTGATGAGTTATTCTTTTATAGATGAAATAGTACGAAATAGTGAAGTAAATAATCCGGCACAAGCATTAGAATTGTTGCGCTCAAGAATAAAACAGACCTTTGCCAATGGCACCAAAGATGGCTTAGATATAGCTCTTTGCGCCATAGACACACAAAAAAACACTTTGCTTTATGCCGGTGCTTATAATCCTTTGGTTATCATCCGTGGCGCTGAGTTAATTGAAACAAAGGCAACCTATAATCCCATAGGGCATTATAGACAAGAACACCCCTTTGAACTGCATCAGATAGCTTTAGAAGCTAAAGATAGAATTTATTTGTTTTCCGATGGTTTTGTTGACCAGTTTGGAGGTGAGCGAAATCGCAAGTTTATGCGCAAACGCTTTTATAATGTATTACAAGAGTTAACAGAGATTCCCATTAATGAGCAAAGTGAAATTTTACGCGAAATATTCACCAAATGGAGAGGCGCTAATGAACAAATAGATGATGTAAGCGTTTTGGGAATAGAATGGTGAAAAGTTAAAAGTGATGAGAGGAAAGTAATCAGAACCTGAAGTGTGGGCGATAGCCTCTTGTCGAGCATCAATGATAGAAATAAATACTGTTGTTCAAACGAATTAGTAATTAAATGAAAGACCTCGTAGCGTAAGCGATGCTCACCTACGAGCGTAATCAAATAAAAAAAAAGGCATCATTTATTTAAAATGGCGACCACTTCATCCAAATCTTTAGCCCATTTGCCTCCATTTAGTTCCACCATCTTAGCAACGGCAGTTAAAGATTTTATCTGAAATGGGCTAAATTGCTGTTCTTCATCGTTATCTATAAAACAAAAAATAGTTTTATCGCTATGCTTATTAGAATCGTCAACCACCTCGGCAATAGAATAAAAACCAGTCATTCGGGGCGAAATGACATACAAGACGTAATCAGCATTTTCACGTTCTTGTAATTCTTTTCGGTAAGCCTCTTCATTCCATTCTTTAACTACCGGATTAAAATAATCTATTTTTAATTTAGGGATAATTTTATCACGCCATTGAGAGCGGTTTGTCGTTCCGCCAAGAAATACTTTTGCCATCTTATGCCGATTTAGAATTCAAATTTTTATTAATCGCTTCCTGTGCCTTATTCAAAAGTTCATTTTTTTGCTGAGAGCGAGGTACCGCTTTCCATTTTTGAACTTCTTTAGCCAATAGGCCTTCAATATGTTCTACAAACATTGGATAGGCATTCGCTTCATCGTAAGGCTCTGTACGCGTAACATACAACAATCGTTCCCTTTCTAATTTTTCAGCCATATCACGATATGCCAGCCAATTTTTCTGATAATTTTCGAGCTCTGATATTTTATTAAAAATAACCAGTAATACACCGGCAGCAGCAGCAATAATCTGGAAAATACCAGATAAAGACAACAGAGAAACTGTTTTTTGTATGCCATTTTCAACAATTATCTTTGTTATCATATTTGTATTTTCAATCACGCCCATAGCACTAAAGCTAATAACTACCGGGATAGAAGCCGCCAGAATAAACTCCCATTTTTTTATTCTCTTATAGCGCATCTGGTTTAGGGATGCTTTTCTGTCGTACCACGCTCGTTGATCTTCGACTCTGATCTTTAAATACTCATCGTCAGTAATAATAGTTGCCTTTCTTTTTTCAGGGCTTTTATTATAAGCATCCCCTTCGAACTCTTGTATCTCCACAGATTCAGGATTTTCTTCTTTTTCGGTATTCTCAATTTCTAACTCTTTTTTACTCATAATTTTGTAATTTAAAAATCAAGTAAATGTCTTTTAGATTGATTACGCCATCCAGCCTGAGACTCGTAATCAACTATATAGATTTTTAAATCGGCCTGCGACTCATAATCTACAAAATATAATTTTTTATCGGCCTGTGACTCATAATCTACTACATACCATAAACCCGGCTCATCTGCCTGCGACTCATAATCTACATAATAAACATTTAAATCGGCCTGTGATTCATAATCCACAATATAAACCTTTATATCGGCCTGCGATTCGTATTTCACTTTAAACACCTTTTGTCCCATAGCTGCTATATTAAAAATAAATAATCCTACGATAAAAATAAACAGATGCTTCATAATTCTTTCCTTTCAGTCTTTTTCTTTATTTTAGCCTAAAGTTTGCTATAAATTTAGGAAAAATATTTTAATATAAAAATCATGGAAGATAAAATTTGTCCAAAAGCAAGTAAATGTCCTTTATTTAAAGGAGAATCGGTAGCCGATAAAGAAAGCCAAAAAATATATCTGAAACTTTATTGCAAAAATGGGAAAATGGGACAAATGGAATGTAAACGCTTTTTAGTGAGTGAAGCTTACAAAAAACCTCTAGACTCCTTACTTCCCAATGACCCCAGAACAATTGAAGAGATTATCGAACAAATGAAACACTCATAAAAAAATGAAAAGTGATGAGTGGAAACTGAAAAAAAATTCGCAAATTTGTATTCTATTATACAAAAACATTATAAAATGGAAGATATTCCTTATTCCGAAATTCAGTTTATAGATATTGATGCAGTTCTGCAAAATCGTAATCCAGCTCTAAAAAAAAGTCTGCCAAAATTTATAATAAGCTATATCAAACGGATAGCACACCAAGATGATATAAATAAATTCTTAGAAAACTATGGGACTAGGGTAGGTCTGCAATTTGTTGAGGGTATGATGGAAGAATTTGAATTAGAAGTAGAAGTAAAGGGAATTGAGAATCTACCTACCACAAAATCACAAAAATTAATTTTTGCTTCCAATCATCCACTTGGTGGCTTAGACGGCGCTGCTTTCTTACATAAAATAGGCGCTATCTATCCTAACATTAAAACGGTAATTAATGATATTCTGTTAAATGTGAAAAATATGGAAGGTATTTTCGTGGGAGTCAATTCTTTTGGAAAAAACAAGCGAGAGCAGCTTGCCCGCATAGATAAAATGTTGAAATCAGATGCACAAATATTAATATTTCCTTCGGGCTTAGTATCACGAAGAAAAAAAGGGCTCATTAGAGATTTGAAATGGAAAAAAACTTTTATTGACTGGTCAAAAAAATACCAACGCTCTATTGTTCCGGTACATATTAATGGTAAAGTTAGTAATTTTTTCTATAATTTAGCCAATTTGAGGAATTTTCTAGGGATAAAAGCAAATATAGAAATGTTCTATCTTGCCAATGAAATGTATAAACAAAAAGGCCAAAAATTAACAATAACCATAGGTAAACCAATAGATTTTACAGTATTTACAAAAGAAAATCGCTCTACTGAATGGGCAGAATTAGTCCGGCACTATATTTATGAATTAGCTAAAAATCCAAAAAAAGAGTTTATGTAAAAAAACTATTCAACTTAGTTTTTCACTTAAATATTCTTAAATGACTATTATGATTCAAAAAAAATTGTTATGATTTTGGATTCTAAATATAATAGTATGATTGCAAAACAGAATTAGTAAATAATAATTTACCATTAGTAATTAATGAGTCCTGTATAAAAAGGTAAATTTGCATCAAAATCGGTCGGACGACTTCATTAATCAATTATAAATGAACTGTCTATTTTTACAGTTTTAATAAATCTATCCGTCCGACCGGTTTTTAGACCGAACTCATTAATAAAATGTAGCCTTATTGAAATATAAAAAGACTTAAGCAATTCAATTTAAATAAAAAAATGAATAGTAAAATTATCGAACAATGAAAGATTTAGGAGCAGAAGTAGAAAAGGACGTTATTTTAGAAGAATTATCTAATATTCAAATGCTTCGTAAGAGTAATTTAGGAAATAACGAACTGTATGTTTTTACGGCCAAAGAAGCACCCAACCTGATGAAAGAAGTAGGTAGGCTACGCGAGATGACGTTCAGAGCTGCCGGCGGAGGCACAGGAAATGACTTTGATATAGACAGCTACGACACAGCAAGAAAGCCTTATACTCAACTTATTGTATGGGATCCGGATGGCCAGGTAATTTTAGGAGGCTATCGTTATATTAATTGTTCCAGTCTATCTTTTAAAGATAAAAATGATATTCAGCTGGCCACTCAGGGTCTATTCCAATTTTCTGAAACTTTCATCAATGAATTTCTCCCCAAAACAATTGAATTAGGTCGTTCTTTTGTTCGCCCCGATTTTCAGCAGACAAAAAATCCGAGAAAAGTTGTTTTTGCTTTGGATAATTTATGGGACGGACTGGGTGCCTTAACCATCGAACATCCCGAAACAAAATATATGTTTGGAAAAGTAACTATGTACACTTCCTACAATCGTAATGCACGTGATTTAATTTTATACTTTTTCAATAAAATCTTTCCAGACCCGGGGAAACTAGTCTTTCCGGTAAAACCCATCAGGTGGAAAACTCCATTAGAGGAATTGGCACAGCATTTCAAACATAAAAAATACAGAAATAATTACAAAGAACTTTCAAAACTGGTACGCTCTATGGGAGAGAATATTCCACCACTAATCAATTCCTATATGAATCTTTCTTCTACTATGCGCACCTTTGGAACGGCCATAAACACTCATTTTGGCGAAGTGGAAGAAACAGGAATATTGGTTACTTTAAGCGATATTTTTCCGGAAAAGAAAGAACGGCATATTAATACCTATATTAGGCGATTTCTTAAATGATTGAAAATAAAAACTCTGACAAAGTAGATAGTCTTCAATTATCTTCCTGACTATCAATTCGTCACTTATTTTCATTTTCAAACTTTGATAAAATTTAACAACGTAGTACGAAAGGATATAAACTAAATAAACAAGCAAATGGGAATTATTGAAATAGAGGGCATGGAATTTTATGCCTATCACGGTCATTTTGAAGAGGAACAAATTGTAGGAAATCGCTTTATTGTATATCTACGAATCGAAGGAAATACAAGTAATGCAGCCACTACCGACAACTTAAATAATGCGATAAATTATCAAACAGCCTACAATATTGTAAAAAAGCAGATGAAATTAAAATCCCATTTATTGGAAAATATTGCCGGACGTATTTTAGATGCAATTTACCAAGAAATAGAAGGAATTAAAAAAGTGACTGTCAAAATATCAAAATTAAATCCACCAATGGGTGGAAAAATAGATAAAGTGAGTGTGACAATGAGTAAATAGATGAATAATCTTTCAAAATCACTATTCAAACTCTGACAGGATTTGAGACCCTGCCAGAGTTATAAAAAAACAATTAGTTATCAATATCTTCAAGATTATTATTCTCAAAATAGTCAACCAGTTTTTTTAATTGCTCAGACTGAGTAGCCATTTCCTCGGCCGAAGCAGACATTTCCTCGGCCGTAGATGAATTTTCATTACTTATCTGACTTAATTGCACAATAGAATTATTAATTCCCTGAGCATTATTTTGCTGTTCATTACTTGCCGTTACTATATTTTTTATAATTTCAACGCTTTGTTTTACCTCAGGCATCATTTTCGATAATGCTTTGTGCGCTATCTGTGAGCTTACAATCCCCTTGTTAGACAATAATTTTATCTTTTTAGCTGCATTTTGACTCTTATCTGCCAACTTTCGTATTTCTTCTGCCACCACAGCGAAACCACCACCGGCCTCCTCGGCTTTTGCAGCTTCTATAGCTGCATTTATGGATAATATATCCGTTTTCTTAGCTATCTCCGAAATAATTCCAATTTCTTTAGAAATCTGATCAACAAGCTCTATGGTCGCTTTTAATACTTTCGTGTTTTTATCTACACTGCCAGATGTCTTTGAAATAGCATCAAAACTCAGTTGGCCATTTTGAGTATTCATGGTGATACTGGCCAGCATTTCTTCCATAGAGGCAGAGAGTTCCTCTGTAGTCGCTGCCTGTTCGCTCGAGCGCTGACTCACATTTTCGGAGACCGATGATAATTGACCACTGGCACCTGCAATATTAGAAGACGCCATCCTAATATTTTTTACCATTAATTTCATATCATTATTTTTTTTCTGAACAATCTTTAAATTCTCTTCATTACTTTTTAAAGCTCCCGATAAAAATTTAGTGAAGTAAAAACTTAAAATAAAGGTTAATAAAAAAATCGTAATGAATTCAATATAACCAATATCAGAATAAGCACCTACATTTTCAAAAACCTCGGCTCTGGTTGTAAAATAGGCTAAAGATGACGCAACAAGAATAATAAAAGCATTAGAAATAAAGATAATCCGGCTGGCACTCATTGCCGAAAAGACAATTAAAAATATAAAAACATAGTACTCATTCATAAAATAATTGAAAGTTGCGGAATGCGGAAAATTTAAAATCGCATTTAAGGATAAAAAGAGGGTTAATCCCATTGTGAGAAAACTGCCAGCTACATTTATATTGCCTTTCCATATAAAGATAAAAACAAAGGCAGTGATAAAAGATATTGGAAGGGTTTCCCACATCAAATTGGGTCTGCCTATATAGACATACAAAAACGAAAGTAAAAAAGGGGCTATAAAACCCCCAAGGTCTATAATTAATAAAACCTTAGCTTTACTAATTTCAACAGAAGACTCTGATTTGAAGTTTTGTAAAAAAAAACTGAAAAAACGTTCCATAGCTGAGTATTTATTAAAAAACAATTCTATTAAAGAAAATCTATAAGAACTGAAATTTATATTTTCTCAAAAGTACAAAAAAATTATGAATTATGAATGAGTCAAGTATAAAAAGGTGAATTTGCATCGGAATCGGTCGGACGGCTTCATTAATCAATTATAAATGAGCTGTCTATTTTTACAGT
>CAYQXT010000008.1:0-23575 GCA_964421365.1 uncultured Bacteroidaceae bacterium | reverse complement strand
AGAAGAAATGTTGGAACAGAAAACACATGTTTCACAAAATTCTCAACGTTCACAAAAAAATGGACAATGAAAGTTTCGAATCAAATGCAACAGCGGAAACTATCCCCGATACCATTTACAATAACCACCTCCCAAACCTGCGATCGGAAACGCTACGACAACTTATTTCGTCATCATATCCAAAACTAAGTTGCTCGAATATTGAAGGGAGAATGTACGAAAACGCCGGGAACTAGTCCGAAAATACAAAGTACCATAAAGGGCTTACGTTTACGGTATTTGTCGGACAATGCAGGGATAATTATGGCTCCTATTATTCCGCCGATAAGCATCAGTCCACCAATTAGGCCATCGGAATCTTTTACTCCGGCATGTTCGGCTATGGCATCAGTCATAGAACTTATGGCGTTAAAAATACCCAAACCAATGAAAAACATAAATATGGTAATAATCATATCGCGCTGAAAAACAATGTGCTTTAATCCTTTTTTAAAATTTAAGCGTTCTAAATTTTCTATTTTTATCCCTTTGGGTTGCTCCTTAATAAAAATTAGGCTGAGAATAGCTGCAAGCAAAGTAAAAATACCATATATCCAGAGCATTTTTTCAAATCCTTGGCCATATCCGGGTAAATCAGGATTGCTGCCAACTAGTTGAGGCGTAAGAAGCATGGCTACCAGAATACCTAAATACTGAGCCAAAGAAGCCAATCCTGCTGCTAAAGCTCTCTCTGTTAATGGAAACCATCGAACAGTTACAGCTGTTACAGCATTCAAAATAAAGGGCTGGGCAATGGCCAAACCTGTTTGTGCCACCACAATTCCTACAAAACTCTGGGCATAAATGGCTTTTACCAAAGCAAAAACGCCCATAAGCACAGCGCCAATTCCTAATCCTATTTTTATACCGTAGGTATCTATTATATATGAGGCTGGAAAGCTCATGATTAAAAATACCAACATATAAACCATGGCCAGAAAGTCGATATTCATAAATGAGGCCGGATTGAACTGCCCCTGATAGAAAACATCGGCTGGACGAGCAACAGCAGCATGGGTAAGCCATTGTACTTGTGTACTGGCTGTTAATAGCATGAAAACAACCAAAATGACATAGCGATACGCAGGATAAACATTTTTCTTTTCCATATTTATTCTTTTTTGCCTCGCAAATGTAATTATTTATCTCAAAAATTTAGAAAAAGGAAGGACAATCCTCCGAAACATTTTATCAAAGAATGACATCCTTAAATATCCTACTCTTATTTTATTTGCACACTCAAACTTTATACTGAATCGGTATCATATTTTAGTACTATTTTGATTAAAATGAAATGACAAAATTTTTTTTACTATTTTGATAACAGTTGGGTATTAAACAAATTTAAGAATCTTTTAAATTAGAATAACTTAAATTTAATCAAAAATCATGCAAAAATTAATTTTTTTTATTATTTTTGAGCATTAATAAAAATGGAATATAGATTTATATGCTAAAACAAGGTCTTCAGCAACGATTACTGCAAAAATTATCTCCTCAGCAAATACAATTAATCAAATTGCTGGAAATTCCGACTATGGAATTGGAGCAACGGATTAAAGAGGAGATGGAAGTTAATCCCGCTTTAGAAGAGGGTAGGGCAGAAGAAGAAGATTTTTATTCCAATGAGGATGGTAATTCCGATGGCGAAAACGAGAAAGATCCGGACAAAGAAGAATTTACTTTAGATGATTATATTCAGGAGGAAGAAGTTACGCCTTCATATAAACTCAACGCCAATAATTATTCAAAAGACGACAAACCCGTGAATATTCCATTTTCGGTGGGTACCAGTTTTAATGAATTTTTATATTCGCAATTAGGCCTTAGAACGCTCTCGGAGCGTGAAGACAAGCTGGCTCGCTATATTATTGGCAATATAGATGAAGACGGTTATTTGCGCCGCGATTTGGAGTCTATTGTAGACGATTTAGCTTTTCAGTATATTGAAACCAACGAAAGTGAATTATTCAAAATTCTTCAAATCATTCAAGATTTTGATCCCCCCGGAGTTGCTGCCCGCAATTTACGAGAATGCTTATTAAATCAGGTTGAACGTAAACAAAGCGAAAATGGTCAGCGCGATTCTTTGAAAATGGCTCAAACTATTCTAAAAAAATACTTTTCCGAGTTTAGCAAAAAGCATTATCAAAAGATTATGGATCGACTGAATATTGCTGAAGAGGAACTTAAAGAGGCCATAGATGAGATTATTAAGCTAAATCCAAAGCCTGGAAGTAGTTTTGGAAATCAAAGTGTGCGCTCGTCTGTTCAGGCTATTACTCCTGATTTTATTCTAGAGGAAATTGACGGACAGTTTATTCTCAGCCTGAATTCATCCAATATGCCTGAATTGCATGTTAGTAGGACTTATTCTACTATGTTGGACGATTTTAACATCAAAAAAAAGACAAAAGACAAAGCAAAAAAAGATGCTGTGAAATTTATTAAGCAAAAGGTAGATTCTGCCAAATGGTTTATTGAAGCTATTAAACAAAGACAGGAAACCCTTTTGGCTACTATGGAGTCTATTTTGGAATATCAACGCCAGTTTTTTATTACGGGAGATGAAACAAAGCTTCGCCCCATGATTCTAAAAGATATTGCCGAAAAAACAGGTTTAGACATTTCTACCATTTCGCGCGTAGCCAATAGTAAATTTATTCAGACTCCTTTTGGTATTTACCCTTTGAAACACTTCTTTAGCGAAGGAATGCAAACCGAAGATGGTGAGGAAGTTTCTACCCGCGAAATTAAACAAATCCTCAGGGATTGTATAACAAAAGAAAATAAGCGCAAACCTTTAACAGACGAAAAGCTGGCTCAAATACTAAAAGATGAGAAAGGCTACAAAATAGCTCGTCGTACGGTGGCTAAATACCGCGAGCAATTAGAAATACCCGTAGCTCGTATGCGAAAAGAACTTTGAAAAAAGAAGAATGCTTCAGCTTTAGATAAAAATGAAGGAAATGAAAAAAAACAAAATTGCATATCGTATTTTATTGCAGCTATTTAATCCTTTGTTGTTGATACTCATAGGTATTGCCTTTTGCATTGAAACAGATAGCTATCTTCAATTACTCCCTTTCCGGCTAAAACTCTATCTCTATCTGCTAAGCTTTATAGCCATTTACCTTATTCCATTAGCAAGCCTACCCATATTACGAAATATTGGAAGTATCTCTGATTATGCTTTAACTCAGCATCGTGAACGACTGTTTCCGGCCATAGCCTTACTACTTGGCCTTTATTTTTCTTTTCGTACTCTAAATGATTTACAGCTGCCGATCCCTCAAAATTTGAATAATTATCTAATTGTATTAATCATACTTACTGTATTTTTTGGAGTGATTAGCTATTTTTGGAAAATCAACCCACGAGCCTTAGTATTTGGTCTTCTTTTTGGCTTCATTAGCGTTCAGAGTCTTTTATTGCACATAAATGCTTCCTGGATTTTAATAGCTATTGTTTTAGTAGCAGGAATTCTATTTACCCTACAATTATTCTACGCAAGTAGCAAACCAAAAGAAATACTGGCAGCTCTATTTAGCGGTCTTTTTGCCGGATTAGTTTTATTGTTTTTTTAAGCCTTGATTTTTTATTGCTATTGCGTTGGTCATACTGAGCAACATGTCCGCTAAATTTTCCTTGTAAATGCTCGTTTTCAGCGGTATAGACATCAAACTCAAAATTATAATCGGAATTTGTACTTATTGGTAAAACGGTGAGTTTTCCTCCAACCAAAGAACGAACGACTCCTGTATCCTGCTCGGCATTATAGGCCAAAGAAAAGACAGCTTTGTCAAAAGTGTAGGTCTTTTTTTCTGAAGAGAAATTATAAGTGCCCGAATTTAGTTCCAATTCTTTTGGTACGTAGAGTTGAAAATAAATGTATGGACCAATTCCTCTGAAATAAGTGAGATTGTTTTGTACATAGCTTGTCCAGTTGCCCGAAAGGACTAAATCTATATTGTAAAAAAATTCACCACTAACTGGACCGTATATAGCCATATAGGAATTATCTAAAGAATAAATAAGTTTTTTAAATAAGAATCCTTTTTCAGGTATCTGAATTTCGGCCATCTGCTGTGCTGCAAGTGCTCTTTCAGCTTCCCTCTTTTTCTCTTTACAGCCAAAAGACAATATAAATGAAACTGAAATGAAGCAAAATATTATCAAATCTTTCATCTGAATTAGTTCTGGTTAGTAGTTCAGCAAAACCCCATTAAATTACATAGGCTTATTCAAGCTATTTGGTTGTAATTAAAGTAAACTAATTGTTATAAGTTGATATATAATAGTTATAAAATGGTTACAGATAGAAATCACATAAAAAAAGAAATAGCATTCTTTGTGGATTGGCTTCTCACTTACTTATTACCTCCACAATTGACAATTGAACATTATTAATTGATTATAAATAATTTAACCTTATTTTTTGATAAATTTATCTATGGTATTATCATACTGGATAAAATATTCTCCTTTTTCTAATTTACTTACATCGATCGTTTTTCCGAATCCCCGCAAGCGTAGTTTTCCGTAATAATCATATATTTCGTAATCAGTTTGGGCCGAAAATTCGATAAGTTTTTTAGGTTTGGCAGGCGAAAAGCTTAACTTAGACATTAAACGGTTATTATACTCTGCTTCGAGCGAATAACGCGGCCGTCCGTCAAAATTTCTCTGCATAACTCTGAAACGATTTACGCCTGAATGTAAATGTACTTTTGCTGAATAACTGTTAGCATTAGAAGTTCCTTTTCCTTCTATAATGGCCACTCTTCTCCATTTATTCCAGCGATATTGTTGGACAAAAAAAGGCAAAGAACCGCTTTCTTCAATAGTTGTCCATTTCAAACTCCCCACTTTATCCACTTTTATAGAAGTAACCGTAAAGGTAGCTGCCGGTTTCAAAACCTGCGGATTTATAACTTTGGGCTTACAGCCATCTTTATGTTTAATAATCACTTTTACTGGATCGCCTTTTTTTAATTGAAATACAGACATCTCTATTTCAAATGAATTTGAATTTATTTCGTCTGTTATCGTTTGACCATTCACAGTAACTTCATAAATGCAAAAGCCCACTCCAGTGGCCGCAAATGGGTTATATATCACTAAATTCTTTCCTTGATATACTCCCTCAATGACTAAATCTTTTGCACTCAGATTATAAAATGGTAGCGCCAGTATTATCAGCGATACAATAATTTTCTTCATTATCAATACTTTATAGGGTCTAACTTGTTTTCACTTTGGTAAAATTAATGCCTAATTTTCGATTTTCAAAATATATTTAATTTTTATTCTTATTTATGCAATATTCATGCATTTTTTTTTCTTATTTTTATTTATCCTCATTTTCGCCTGTATATACAGTAAATAAAGAAGAAATTAAGAAAATTCATATTGATTATTTCAAAAATCAGGCACTAAATTTTATAGATAATTTTTTTTATATTTGCAAAAAGTATCAAATGGACAAAAATTCAAAAATATATATTGCCGGACACAGAGGTTTAGTAGGTAGTGCTATTTACAGAAAATTGCAAGTAAAAGAATATACTCATTTCTGCTTTACTCCCCACAGTGAATACGATTTAACTAATCAAAATGTAGTAAACCATTTTTTTGAAACAGAAAAACCCGAGTATGTAGTTTTAGCAGCTGCAAAGGTAGGCGGAATATGGGCTAATAATGTTTACCGCGCCCAATTTATTTACGAAAATTTACAAATTCAAAATAATATTATTCATGCTGCCTACTCGCAGGGCGTAAAAAAATTGCTTTTTCTGGGCAGCTCTTGCATCTATCCTAAAAATACGCCTCAGCCTATGAAGGAAGACCATTTATTAACTGATATTCTGGAATATACTAACGAACCTTATGCCCTTGCCAAAATTGCGGGTATCAAAATGTGCGAAAGTTATAACCTGCAATACGGTACCAATTTTATTGCCGTAATGCCCACTAATCTTTTTGGCGAGAATGATAATTTTGATTTGGAAAAATCACATGTTTTACCCGCACTTATCCGAAAAATGCATTTGGCAAAATTACTAAAGGGTAGGAGAGAGGCCGAACTCAGAGCAGATTTAGATAAATATCCTATTGAAACCATTACCGGAAAATCCGAGTGGGAAAATATCACCAATATACTCGCAAAATACGGCATTAAATCACAACAGGTGGAGTTGTGGGGAAGCGGCCTGCCACGCAGAGAATTTCTCCATTCCGATGATTTAGCTGATGCCTGCGCTTACTTATTGGAAAACATTGATTTTAAAGATATTGTTGCCGATCAATTTAAGGTACAATTTGACCATTTTCCTTATACAGGAGTCGAAATCAGAAATACTCATCTGAATATTGGCATCGGGAAAGACCTTTCTATCCAAGAACTGGCCGGCATAATAAAACAAATTGTTGCTTATGATGGTTCAATAGTATGGAATTCGGACAAACCAGACGGAACAATGCAGAAACTTTTAGATGTATCGCAGATGGAAAAACTCGGCTGGAAAGCTCAAATTCCTTTTAAGGAAGGTATTGCAAAAGTATATAAACAATATATAAGTCCAGTATTAAAAGGTGAATTTGCATCAAAATCGGTCGGACGGATTCATTAATCAATTGTAAATGAGCTGTCTATTTTCATAGTTTTAATAAATCTATCCGTCCGATTGGTTTTTAGACCAAACTCATATATTTTTTGAAAATAAATTACTTTACAAAAAAATTAAAACAACAAATCAGGCATTTTTCTTGTTTTAAAGTTAAAAGAAATGATTTCTATTCTATCCTCAATAAGGATAAGAGTAATTAGATTCATTTGAGAGAATTGATACAAATATTACTGAATTCACAGATGAAAAAAACGATAAAAAAAATACTCATTGTAGTTCTGTATTCCCTATTTTCTTTAAATATTTCTGCCCAATACATTGGAGGAATTGGCGATGGCTATTCTCATCAATTTCTCGAAAACAAACTTCCGAGCGGAGGCGATTTTCAATTTACCCTGAACGAAAATTCGCAATATTCGTTTTCTGAAAGTGATTTCCCTTTTAGTGATGAAGATGGCTACTTTTCGGGCGTACAAATAATTGGCCTTGAAAGTGGCGGCGATTTAGAATATCAGAATACAAATGTTCTTGCCAACCAAACTATTGTAGATGTGAGCCAGTTAGTCTTTAAAACGATTAGCTACCAATATGGCTGGCCTTATGCTACAATTAATTTTAAAGTTATTGATAATGAGGGAGGAATAAGTGTAAATACCTATACAATTACAGTTTATGTGGTGCATAATCCAATGGGAGCAAATATAAGTTTAAGCACGAATGAAGACGATACTTTACTTCTCTCTTCAGGTAATTTTTCTATGACTTTCGGTCAGAATAGAGTTTTTGAATCTATTATTATCAAACAATTACCAACAAAAAGTATCCTACGCTATAATAAAAATACGGCTCAAAGCAATACAGAATATGCCGACCTTAACTTATTTTCATATATTCCTTATCCGGATTCTAATGGTACGGCTTACGATTATTTTTCTTATCAAATAAGAGATAATAAGGGCTTTAATAGCGATTCTATTTATTATACCTATTTTAATGTAAACCCTATGCCTGACGCTCCGGTAAGTGCAGATACAAGTATTACTTTTAACGAGGACGAGATTTTTAATTTTGCCAATGCTCATTTTTCCTTTTCTGATATAGATGGCGATATTTTTGGCGGAATTTATCTGGAAAGTTTACCTTCTAAAGGTGAATTAAGTTATTCTAGTAATTCCTTGTCAGTAGGAGATACTTGCACTAATTTGGCACAATTAAATTATGCAGCACCCCAAAATGCAAACGGAAGCCCTTACACCAGTTTTTATTTTAAAGTGGTGGATACTTCGCCACAAGTTAGCAAACAAATTTACCGTATGACAATAAATATCCTGCCGGTAGCCGATAATCCTACGGCCATAGATACTACCATTGCAGCCCAAGAAGACCAGACTTATACTTTTTCGGTAGCCCTTTTTGGCTTTTCTGATGTAGATGGAGATGCTTTTGCAGGCATTCAGTTGCAAAATCTACCCGATAGAGGAAGTTTGTTGCTAAATGGACAAAAACTAAGTGCCGTAAGCTTCATTAGCGATGTATCAAAGCTGTCTTTCCTTGCCAATGCCAATGAATTTGGAACAGCCTATACTTCCTTTAGTTTCATAGCTAAAGATGCATCGGGGAGTTATAGCAATCCGCATAGCATAAGCATAAATGTTCTTTCCGTGAATGATGCACCCATTAGCAAATCATATTCCAAAAACATAAAAGAAGATATTCCTTATTACTTTAACAGCCAAGATGTTTACTTCTCAGATGTGGATGCAGGCGACCGTTTATCGGGTATATATTTTATGCAATTACCCACAAAAGGCAAATTATACTATAAAAATCAGCCACTAAAAGTCCAAGAAACCTATTCACCGGTAGATTCTGTATATTTCTTGAATAATTTGAATGAAAACGGTGCCTATTATGCTGAAATTCCTTTTAAAGTAGCCGATGAATCTTTAAAATTGAGCGATTCTGCCTATACCGTAATTTTTCATGTAGATGCTATGCCTGATGCACCAGAAAGTAGTAATTTTACAGCCAATTTCTACGAGGACTCGCTGCAAAGCCTGCAAACTATTGCTTTTCCCTTTAGCGATGTCGATAAAAATAAAATGCTTGGTCTGCAAATAGATAGCCTGCCCACAAAAGGCCAGTTGTTTTATGAAAATAATCCAGCCAAAACCGCAATACCTTACTATGATTTGACTAAGCTAAATTTTCTATCCGAAAAAGACTCTTTTGGAACAAATTATACACGACTATATTTCAAGGTAATAGACCAGACCCTATTGCTCTCCGATAGTAGTTACCGTTGTCAGATAGATGTTATACCGGTAAATGATCCCCCCTACAAATTAGTGCTGAATTATAATCATATTGCCGAAGATAAGCCCATTAACTCCATTATAGGAAATTTTAAGGCTTATGATATCGATAGCCAAAATTTTAGGTACGAGTTTAGCGAAAGTTCCGATTTAAGCGATAGTGATAATAAATCTTTTAGCCTTATAGATTCAACTCTTTATACAGCTATTACTTTAGATTACGAAAGTCAGTATTTATACTCCATCCATGTTTCGGCTTTTGACGCTGATAATGCTTCTTTTGGTTCCGGATTTCTGATTTATGTGGATGATGTTTATGAGAATGGAATTGCTTCCTATTCGTCTGATTTTGTGCTCTATCCAAATCCTGTAATCTCTGAAATGAATATAAAATCAAACTTCTCAAAACCAATGTATTATCGCCTTATAAATTTAAGCGGACAGCTTGTCCGCGACCTAAAGATGATAGAAAATAATCGAATAAATGTAAGTAACTTAAAAGCAGGAACCTATATATTAGAACTACAAACAGAGAATACTATCGTCCGGAAATTATTTATTAAGAGATAAAAAATTCTATTTTACGGATAAACAGAATTCACTTCCTTTGCCCAAAGTACTTTGAACGTGTATTTTGCCGCCATGTATCTTAATCGGGGATTATTCTTAATTTTATTTATTTTTAAAACTTTATTCAGATAATATACCTATTTTTTATCATTTTTTATGGAACTAAAATAATTACGAATGCCGTTCTATAAGTGCCAAAATCTGTAGCTCGAAGTTTTCAACTTCGAGCATATCAAGGAAGCAGAAAAGTAATTCTACAAATTCCGAATCCCAATTATGAGTTTTTTATAAAACAATTGCTGCTTATCAAAATTTTTCTATTTTTGTAAACTTGCATTAGAACTATATTTTAGAAAATATTTATGCAGTTTAAAGATATTATAGGACAGGAGGAAGTAATTGAGCGATTGCGCAAAACGGTTAAAAATAATCGCATTAGCCATGCTTTGCTATTAGCAGGCGAGGAAGGCGTAGGCAAACTGGCTCTGGCTTTAGCTTATGCGCAGTATATCGCCTGTACCAACAAAACCGAAACTGATTCCTGCGGCACTTGTGCTTCTTGTACCAAATACCAAAAACTTATTCATCCCGATTTGCATTTTGTTTTTCCAGTGGTAAAAAGCCCACGAGTATCAAAGCCTACCAGCGATAATTATCTGTCACAATGGCGCGAAATGCTTGCTACACATTATTCTTTTCCGCTGAACGAGTGGATAAATAAAATAGGCAGTGAAAATGCTCAAGCAGCCATTTTTACAAGCGAAAGCCAAGTTATTATACACAAACTGAACTTAAAAACCTTTGAGTCCGAATATAAAATAATGATTATTTGGCATCCCGACAGAATGAATACTGTAACAGCCAATAAATTACTAAAAATGATAGAAGAACCGCCTCCAAAGACGATTTTTCTCTTATTGACTAATTCGCCCGAACAGATTTTAGGGACTATTTTTTCGCGTACACAGCTCATAAAAATACCAAAAATTGAACATCAGGCTTTAAAAGAAAATTTGGTACAGAATTTGGGGTTAGAGCAGACTAAAGCAGAAGATATAGCCAGAGTAGCCAACGGCAATTACCTGAAAGCTCTAGAACAAATGCAAGCTTCGGAACAAAATAGGCAGAATTTTGAATATTTTGCCAATCTAATGCGCCTTAGCTATGTGGCTCCCAAAGATAATAGCAAAATAGTGGATTTAATTCGCTGGTCCGAAGAAATTAGCCGTTGGGGTCGCGAAAAACAAAAACATTTTATCCAGTATGCCTTGCGCTTATTTCGTGAAAATCTGACCCTACATGTGGCATCAAAAAATGCTGATAATTTGGTATATCTAGCCAATAAAGAATTAGCTTTTTCACAAAAATTTTCGCCTTTTATTCATCAAACAAATACCCCAAAAATATACAGCGAATTTAACAAAGCCTATTTGGATATTAGCCGGAACGGAGCAGCTAAAATTGTTTTTTTAGATTTAGCCCTGCAATTAGTCAAATTAATTAGAATGAAAGAAGAGTAATTAGAGAATAGAGATTAAAGATTAAAATTAAATAGTTTATGAATTGGTAATTACTAATTTGTAATTCGTAATTAAAATAAAAATGGAAGAATTAGATAATACTACTATAAAAAAATTTGAAGATGTAGGTAGGGGATGCATAAAATTCAGTGCCGACCCCAACGAACCAAAATGCAAAGGAGGAGATTCCAATAAATTAGATGTTTACAACTGGCTAGAAGATGCTCCAAAGACAGAAATGACCCCTAATGTTGCCGAAATCCGATTTAAAAATATCCGTAAAGGATTTTACGAAAATATTAACAGTCTGATACTGAAAAAAGGAGATATTGTGGCTGTTGAAGCTTCGCCCGGGCATGATATAGGAATTGTTTCTATGGTTGGAGATTTGGTTTACAACCAAATGAAAAAATATGGAGTAAATCCTAAGGGTGAATTTAAAAAAAT
Organism: uncultured Bacteroidaceae bacterium; assembly: GCA_964421365.1. GTDB lineage: Bacteria > Bacteroidota > Bacteroidia > Bacteroidales > DYOH01 > CAYQXT01. Next base: position 12,055 of record CAYQXT010000008.1, on the reverse strand, counting down.
ATACCGTAAGGCTAAACCAGCAGATATACTCAAATGGGAGAGTGCCATACGAAAAGAACATCCGGTAATGCTGGAAGCCCGTCAGATATCTACTGATTTAAAACTGAACATGAAAATTGGCGATGTTGATTTTCAGGGTGATAATACAAAGGCTATTTTCTATTATATTTCAGACGAAAGAGTAGATTTCAGGGAACTGATAAAGGTGATGGCCGAGCGTTTTAAAATACGTATAGAAATGCGCCAGATAGGAGCAAGACAGGAGGCAGGCAGAATAGGTGGGATTGGTTCTTGCGGACGGGAATTATGCTGTTCTACATGGATGACAGATTTTGTATCGGTAACGACTAATGCTGCCCGTTTTCAGGAATTATCTCTTAACCCGCAAAAACTAGCCGGACAGTGTGGAAAACTGAAATGTTGCCTAAATTATGAATTGGATATCTATATGGATGCGCTGAAAAATTTTCCGGCCAAAGACATTCCTCTGAAAACCAAGGTAGGAACTGCTTACTATCAAAAAACAGATGTTTTTAAACAGCTTATGTGGTATTCCATTACCATCGACAAAGTACCAGCTTTGATTCCCGTTCCCGTGGAGCGTATTAAAGATATTATTTCACTAAACAAAGAAGGTATATTTCCTGAAAAATTAATTGAAACAAATGAAGCTGAGCTTATTATTCAAGAACCTGAATTTAAAAATGTGGTAGGGCAGGATAGTATTACCCGTTTTTCTAATCAGAAAAATAAACCAAATATTAAAAAACGGCGGAAAAAAACAATTAACCGGAACAGAAATAATAACAGACGAAAAAAAAATTAAGCTAAATTATTTATAACTCAGGCTTCATCTAAGATGGATAGAAACACAATTAAAAAATTCGTGCATTGCGGACTTTTTATATTGCAATCAATAATTGAGTTCGGTATAAAAACCGGTCGGACGGATAAATTTATTAAAACTCTAAAAACAAACAGCTCACTTACAATTGATGAATGAAACCGTCCGATCGATTTCGATGCAAATTCACCTTTTTTATACTGAACTCTCAATAATTAATATTGTTTATGCATAAAAACGGCTTTATTATAATTCTACTTTCTATTTTTAGCTTACTTGAAGCTTGTAGTAGCAATGGTGTGGTATTTCATTCTACAAAAGAGTTTCCTGATGCAGTGTGGAATATGGATTCCATAGCTACTTTTGAATTTGAAGTTACAGATACTAGTTCCTTCTATTATCTGTTTATCGAAACCCAGAACACAAACCTATATTCTTACAGTAATATCTGGTTTTTTACCCACATCAAAACTCAAAAAGAAAAAATACTCAGCGATACGCTCGAATATTCACTTTGCGACAAAAAAGGCAAATGGTTTGGCCAAAAATCGGATGATAATTATAAACTCTGGAATCTGTATAAAGCCAATGTGCGATTTGCCTCAACAGGGATTTATCACATGGAAATACAACAGGGGATGCGAATGAAATTATTACCTGGAATAAAATCAGTTGGACTGGTGATACAGAAAAATGAAAAATGAAGAGTGTAAAAATACACTTCAAAATGTCTGCTTAACTTTCCTAAGCCAGAATCCATAAACCCTACTTCTATATCAAAAACGCTTATACCGAAGCGGTATCATATTTTTATGTATGCTATTGTAATATCTTGATTATCATTATTTTAATAGTAATTTGCCATAACTATTTTCTATCAACAAATAGAATTAATAATTCACCCATTGCTTATGAAGCTTCATTTGCCGGATTTTTTTTTATGTTTAACAAAAAAATCCGGCAAATAACTCAAAAACATAGCAATAACCAAAATTAGCAAAAGTAAACGCCGGATGCTAACTTCTCTGAAATAAAAAGAAAAACCAATAAAAAATAAATTGGCTGTAATCAATATTAAGGTTGATTTTTTGTGGCTAAATCCCAGCCGCAAAAGCTTATGGTGAATATGATTCGTATCGGGCTTAAATGGACTTCTTCCCAGACCAATACGGATAAGCATCACCCGAATAATATCAAACATAGGAATCACCATAATTCCAAAAGACACTGAGGGAGCAGAATGAATAAAATAAGACTCTGAATTCTTAATATTTAATTCATTGAAATAAATAACCAAAACGGTTAAGTATAAACCCAGTAACAAAGAACCAGTATCACCCATGAAAATTTTATTCTCTTTATCAGAAAAATTAAAACGTAAAAATGCCAATAGACTACCTATTATTGCACAACTAATTAACGAAAGTTCATATTCTTTTACTAAATAAAAATAAATCCCAAAAGTAGCCGAAATAGTTATACCAATACTGGCTGCCAGGCCATCAATGCCATCAATCAAATTCATTCCGTTAATTATTACAATCATAACAAAAACAGTTAATAAATAGCTCATTAAATAGGGGAGATGATGGATTCCGAAAAACCCATGCAAGTCGGTAAAGCGAATGCTGGCGAAAAGAACCAAAACTGTTGCAGCAAGTACCTGTCCGCTCAATTTTGTAATCGGAGCTATAATCAGAATATCATCTTTTATTCCTACAAAAAATAAAATGATAGTACCAGTAATAACAAAACGATAATTAGGAAATGCATAAAAATCACCTAAAAGGGAGATAGCAATCATTAGTCCGGCAAAAAAAGCTAAGCCACCCAGAGTAGGAATTGATGTTGTATGAGCACTCCGTTCTTCAGGCTCATCAACCAAATTTTTTTTTAAAGCAACAGTTATTATTGAAGGAATAGCACTATAAGTAATTACAAAAGCCAATAGTCCGGCTAATAAAATTCTAAGCCCAGGCTCATAAAACAAGGAATTGATAAAATATTCTTTCATAATTGATAATCAATCATACGCAAAGAAAATAATTTTGTTCCTGATAAGGTCTTTTTTTGTTGATAATATGATTATTTGCCAATATTATGTGAGATAAATAGTTTAAAAATTGATAAATCGCAAATACATAAGCATTTGTAACAAAATATTACAATTTCTAACTTGCTAAAGTTGCGTATAATTAGGCAATTTCTAACAAAAAAAACTTAATCCATTTTGTTGGAATTATTATCTTCACCAAACTTCTCATTTTTAGACTAAGAACATTCGTAGTGGAGCACAACCGATTTTTATTGTTAACTAAATTTCCGGCAAAAATAAATACTACTGTAATGATGCGAATCTATTATTTGGTAATTTTTAATATAAACATCCAAAAAACCAGCTCCTTTGAGCATTCTACGAAATTCTTCGCGTCCATACCATTTTAATTGCAGATGCGACAACTGCGTTTCCATTAGTTTGTTACTTTGATACAAATCATAGCGATAAGTTCCGAATTGTAGTTGATTCATATAATCAAAACTTAGCGAATAGTTTATCACCAACTGCTGGTCTTCGCGTTCTGTGGAACGTCCTAAATACCAAGCTCCTTCGTTAGTACGCCGTATTTCCGGCCAGGGAATATAGGTATCCACTATGAATAAACCACCCGGCTTAAGGGCGTGGTAAATTTTTTGCATCACATGAAAGGCTACGCTATAATCGGCTATTTGCTGAAAACTACCTCCGGACATAAAAATACTCTGATATTCTTCTTTGAAATCCAGTTCTTCGATAGCTTGGTGAAATAAACGGCTGTACAAAGTGTTTGCTTCCAGCTTTTCACCTATTACTTCGAGCATATCGTGCGAAATGTCCATTCCATCCACCTGCATTCCTGCTTTAAGCAATTCAATCAAAATTCTACCACTTCCGCAGCCCAACTCCAACACTGGTCCTCCATTTCGTTGGATTTCATTACTATAAAATTCTATATCGCGATACTCATCTATCATCAAATCATCATACCATTGGGCTAATATGTCGGTATAATACTTATAATTTTCTTTATAATCCACCATTTCAATTAATTACTAATGACTACTTACAAATTATTAATGCTGTACTACTAATTATACTCAACCGCTTCTGAAATTTGTAAATGCTTTCTGATAACTTACTGATGTTCTGAAATAAACAAAAGTAAGCATACAAAATGCGATACCGGCACGGTATAATTATTTAAGCTATAACTAATCGCTATATAAAAATATCTCCATCGCCACGTTCTTTAATTTGTGCCGCTATCTCGCCCACAATTTGTTCTTTAAAGAGGTCATAAAGTTGATTGCGAACCGGACGTGATTTTTTGTGGACGGGACATAAAGCTTTTTTCTCCTCATCTTCTTGGCATACTTTCAGGCCAAAAATACACTCCTCAAATAAATCCATCCCATCCACAATTTCGACTATATCCAAAAAGGAAATATCCATAGGATTGCGGCCAATACCAAAACCTCCATGCGGACCTTTAGTAGAATTAAGTAGTTTATGTTTAGAAAGATTTTGTAATATCTTAGCTAGAAAAGGAGCTGGAATAGTTAAATCCTCAGAAATTTTTTTAATTCCTATCTTATCTTTTGGTTCGGCATGAACTGCGAGATATAATACTGCTCTAATAGCATACTTTGCTGTATTTGAAATCATCATGATAATTATCTATAATTTGTTAATGGAATTTTTTGTATTCTACGTACATGTCTTCCGCCTTCAAAATCGGTTTGCAGAAAAATATCAACAATAGCTAAAGCTTCTTCTATGGAAATAAAACGAGCGGGCAAACTGCATATATTTGCATCATTGTGATAACGCGCTAAGCGGGCTATTTCTGTGTTCCAGCATAAACCGGCACGTATTCCCTGATGCTTATTTACTGTCATATTAATTCCATTTCCACTTCCGCATAGCGAAATGCCAAAATCCACTACTCCATCTTCAACTGCTTCGGCCAAAAGGTGGGCAAAATCAGGATAATCAACTGATGCTTCTGTGTGAGCTCCAAAATCCACTACTTTATAATCATTTTGGCTTAGATGCTCTAGCAAAGCCAATTTTGTTCTGTATCCGGCATGATCACATGCTATTCCTATTTTCATATAAAATCCTTTTAGTTATTAGCACAAAGGTATAAAAAGAAATAAATACTTGATTTTCCTAAAACACATTTTTACCTATTTAAAGACATCAATATATTTGTTATTCAGCACTCTTAACGTGATTGTTAATATTAAGTGAAAAAACTTTTATTGAAAATGAATGAATTAAAACAAGCAACTGCTTTTAAAAGTTTGACTATCAGAAAAGCCTATAATTGTTGATAAACCTTTGCTAAAATGTTGATATATTATCCTTAAAAAAATCATAACTATTTTTGGAAATAAAAATAATTATTCCTGATAATACATAATTTGAAATACTCAAATTTTTAGGCCTTAACTATTCAAAAGTTTTCAGGCCTATCTTAAAATTTTATCAACCGGTGAATAAATTCTGAAAACTAAAATCTATTTTATCAACAATGTTAATAAATAATAAAGTTAAACTAAAAATAAGCATTTTAGTATCATTTTAGCTGTTAAAAAGTCACTGAATAATTTATTGATAAAAAATAAAAACTAATTTCGCAGCGGTTTTGAACATATTAACACGATATCATCATCATCATATTTTTTTAAATATTTTAATATAAATAAATATAATAATAATGATTAATATTGATAAACTTGAAAAGACAGGTTTTATTGAAGAAAAAATAAATCCGGAAATAAATTTGCGCGAAGAAATTTTGCGCATGAAAAAAGAAAAAAATGCTGTTATTTTGGGGCATTTCTACATTGAAGGCGAATTGCAGGATATTTCGGATTTTGTGGGCGACAGTTTGGCTTTAGCGCAACAGGCAGCCAAAACGGATGCAGATATAATTTTGTTTCTGGGTGTAAATTTTATGGCTGAAACAGCCAAAATTCTTTCACCCGACAAAAAAGTTTTGCTACCCGATTTGAATGCTGGTTGTTCTTTGGCTGACTCTGCTCCGGCTAAAGAGTTTGAAGCTTTTGTAAAGGCACACCCCCACCACACGGTTATTTCCTATGTAAATACCTCGGCGGCTGTAAAAGCACTTACGGATATAGTCTGTACATCTTCCAACGCCGTGAAAATTGTGGAAAGTCTGCCAAAGGATGAAAAGATTATTTTTGGACCTGATAAAAATCTGGGCTCTTATATTCTGTCTCTTACCGGCAGGGATATTTTGCTTTGGGATGGGGCTTGCCATGTGCATCAGCAATTTGATGTAGAGAAAATGGTAGAACTTAAAAAATTGCATCCATCGGCCAAAATAGTGGCACATCCTGAATGTAAGGATACAGTCTTGGTGCTTGCCGACTATGTCGGTTCTACAAGTGGAATTTTGAAATTTGTTAAGTCTGACTCTGCTAATACTTACATTGTTGCTACCGAAAGCGGAATTTTGCACCAGATGAAAAAGGATAATCCCAATAAAACGTATATTCCAGCTCCGCCCGAAATGATTGATGCTGTTTCTTGTGCATGCAATGATTGCAAGTATATGAAAATGAATACTATTGAGAAGGTTTACTTGACTTTGAAATACGAATTGCCGGAAATTAATTTACCCGAAGATTTACGTTTGGCTGCTTTAAAGCCTATTAAACGAATGCTGGAACTTTCTTAGTAATTATTAATTATGACTGAATAATTACTAGTTCTGTTCTACAATTCATAAAATTTTAGACAGACATTTGAACGTGCTTGCATTTCAAATCGTCAAAAATAGGAAGATAAAATGAAAATAGAGATAAAGAGTTTTAAAACAGATAACAAAGATTTGCTTGGAAAAGCATTGGAAGTAAGAACTAAAGTTTTTATAGAAGAACAAGGCGTTGATGAATTTCTGGAATTTGACGGATATGATAAATATTCTACTCATTATTTGATTTTTGAGGGTAATTTACCGGTAGCAACAGCTCGTCATAGAGAGACTATGGAGGGCATAAAACTAGAGCGTTTTGCCGTTTTAAAAATGCATCGAGGCAAAGGCTATGGTAAAATGATTTTGGCGCAAATAATGAAGGATATTACACCAACCCCAAAATTAATTTATATGCACGCACAATCTTCATCCGTTGATTTTTATAAACAATTTGGTTTTGAGGTTATTGGAGAAATGTTTTTAGAAGCTCATATTCAGCATTATATGATGATTTATAAAAGAAAACATGTGTAATTCTTAATTATTACATTTATTATTCAAGATTTTATGAATATGAGTTTTAGTTAATTATGTTTTATCTAATTCGCTGTATATAGATATAAAATTAAAATTTGGCGATCTATTTACTTGTCAGTCACAGGTCATTAAAAATTTATTATTAGTAATTATTTTGGGGTGTTTGATTTATTAAAGAAATTGGCCGGACAGACGGCTGTATATGGACTGAGTACGATTATTGGGCGTTTGCTGAACTATCTTTTGGTGCCTTTTTATACGCGCATTTTTTTGCCCGATGAGTATGGTGTAATTACCGAATTGTATTCCTACGTGGCTTTTTTACTTATTTTGCTGACTTACGGGCTGGAAACAGGCTATTTTCGCTATGCCCGAAAGGTAGAAAGTGAAAATGTTTTGTATAGTAGTTTGCTTTTTATTCTCTTTGTCAGCTCCACTCTCTTTGTTTTGTTTATTTCCTTTTATAAGGTTGAAATTGCCTCTCTAATCGGCTATTCTAGTCATAGTGATTATATACTGTATTTGTTCTTAATTGTCGCCTTAGATGCTTTCCTTGCGCTTCCTTTTGCTAAATTGCGAAATGAAAACAAAGCAATGCGTTTTGCTCTTGTTAAACTCTTGAATATTAGTGTAACCATAGGCTTAAATTTATTCTTTTATCTTTTGCTGCCCCGTTTAGACAGTACTACTTACGGCTGGTTGTTGCATATTTTTCCTGTTAGTCATAGTGTTAGATATGTGTTTATAAGTAATTTAGCTGCTTCTATACTTACTTTTTTCCTACTTTTACCTGAGATCTTAAAATTTAGCTTACCGCTTGACTTTACTTTGATGAAAAAAGTCTTTGCATATAGCTTTCCACTGCTTTTGGTAGGGCTTACCGGCATGGCTATAGATAGTCTGGACAAAATTTTGCTCAAACATTTAGTAACTATTCCTGCTGATGTAAAAAATGCAGCTGATTATGCCATGGCACAGGTTGGTATTTATGGCGCTAATTTTAAACTTGCTGTTTTTATGTCACTTTTTATACAAGCCTTCCGCTTTGCTGCCGAACCTATTTTTTTTGCCGAGGCTGATAAGAGCAATGCTAAAGCCATTTATGCAGAAGTTCTCAAGTTTTTTGTGATTTTCGGCTTGTTTATTTTTCTTGGTATAACCCTTTATTTAGATATTGTGCGCCATTTTATAGATCCGGCATATTTTGCTGGTCTTACAGTTGTGCCTTGGCTTCTTCTGGCTAAATTATTTTTCGGATTGGTGTTTAATTTGTCCATTTGGTATAAACTTACCAATAAGACTATTTATGGTCTGTATATCAGTCTTTCGGGAGCAACAGTGAGTATTGTTTTGAACATTTTGTTAATCCCTCTTTACAGTTATTACGGCTGTGCTATTGCTGCTTTTTTTGCCTATCTTACCATGATAATTGTTTCTTATGCTTTTAGTCGTAAATTTTATCCAATCCCTTATTCGCTAAAAGAAATTTTCTTTTATTTTATCTTAGGAATTACTATTTTTATGCTTTCCAAACAAGTGAATTTTCATTCAGAATGGTATTCTTATTTTTTCAATACCTTTTTGTTTCTGATATTTACAGGAATAGTGGTTTGTAAAGAAAAATTGCTTTATCATTTAAAAAGGCGATTGGTAAAAAAATAAATTATTTATGGTTAAATATAGTTTTAAGGACGATTATAGCGAGGGCTGTCATCCCCGGATTTTAGAAATTCTCGCTGAGACAAATATGTCGCAACAGGAGTCTTATGGTGATGATGAATATTGCGAACAAGCACAAGCGCTTATCAAGCTACGATTAGGCAATGATAAGGTTAATATCCATTTTGTTTCTGGTGGAACACAGGCCAATTTAATCGTTATTTCTGCCCTTTTACGCCCGCATGAGTCAGTTATCACAGCCGAGACCGGACATATTCACGTTCACGAAGCCGGTTCTATTGAGGCAGTTGGACATAAAATCAATGCTGTGCAAACGAGCGATGGAAAGCTCAAACCGAAAGATATTCAGCAGGTTTTAGCCGAGCATAATATTATTCCGCACATGGTGAAGCCCAAAATGGTCTATATTTCCAATTCCACAGAAATAGGTACTATTTATAACCGACAGGAATTAAAGGATTTATATAAGTTTTGTTCGGCCAATAATTTGTATTTGTTCTGTGATGGCGCACGCCTAGGCTCGGCTCTTACATCGTCTGTAAATGACCTTCAGTTAGCCGATTTGTCCCTTTTTACAGATATTTTTTATATTGGCGGAACGAAAAATGGTGCATTGATAGCTGAGGCCATAGTTATCAACAATGATAAATTGAAACCCGATTTTGCTTATCACATGAAACAAAGAGGAGCTATGCTAGCAAAAAGCAGGCTGATAGGAATTCAGTTTTTGGCTCTTTTCAAAGATGATTTGTATTTTGAGCTGGCAGCCCATGCTAATCAGATGGCTAGGCAAATAGCAAGTGTTATTGAACATAATGGCTTTTCTTTTATTACTCAACCAACTACAAATCAGATATTTCCGATTTTACCTAATACTTTGGTGGAGAAATTACTGAAAAAATACAGCTTTCATATTTGGCAGCAAATAGATGATGAATATACTGCTATTCGTCTAGTTTGTTCATGGGCAACACCTCAGAACGTTGTAGATGAATTTATTGCTGATATTAATTTTTAAATCTATTTTTGATGAAAATAAAAATTGTAAATAAATCAAAGCATCCATTGCCTAAGTATGCTACAAAGCAGTCCGCAGGTGTGGATTTACGGGCTGATTTAAATGGTTATACCGTTTTACAAGCCGGTGAGCGGAAATTAATTTCTACTGGTTTGTTCATTCAATTGCCCGAAAATTACGAAGCACAAATTCGGCTACGTAGTGGTTTGGCTATTAAGCACGGAATTACCGTTTTGAATTCCCCCGGAACCATTGATGCTGATTATCGCGGAGAGATTAAAGTTATTTTAATTAATCTTAGTAAAGATAATTTTATCATCAACGATGGCGACCGTGTCTGTCAGATGATTATTCAACAGGTAGAACAGACAGACTGGATTGAAGTAGAAAGCCTTGAGGAGTCAGATAGGGGTGAGGGTGGTTTTGGTCACAGTGGAATTTAGAGTAATTAGTAATTATTAATGAATAATTACTAATTGGATAAGCACTTCAAACGCGTTCATAAGACTTTTGAATTAGTACAAAATTGAACGCATGGCATCTCAATCATCTAAAATTTTGTATTTTCATACAGCTCTTTTTTTATTCTTGATTATCACGTTGTTAATACTTTTTCATAGATTGATTTTAATTTAATTGACGTTTATTCATAGATGAGTTCGGTCTAAAAACCGGAGGAACGGATAGATTTATTAAAACTGTAAAATTAGATATCTTATTTACAATTAATTATTGAAGGCCATCCGACCAATTTCGATGCAAATTTACCTTTTTATACTAGACTCTTAATATTTTTAGATTTAAGTATTCTATATCGACACACAGAATTAACCATCCATATTTTACCATTGCTTATGATATTAACTTCAAAACATTTGATTATCTTTGTCTAATTTTTGTTTATTATTTATAAAATTGATAAATCTATATACAGCAGATTATGAAATTAATTATTCCTATGGCGGGGATGGGCAAACGCATGCGGCCACATACCCTCACAGTTCCTAAGCCTTTATTACCTATTGCAGGTATATCAATCGTAGAACGTTTGGTCGAAGAAATTGCCAGTTTGGCTGATGAAAAATTAGACGAAATTGCCTTTATTATCGGCGATTTTGGAAATGATGTGGAAGAACAGCTTTTGGCGGTAGCTGAGCGATTTAATAGTGTGGCTAAAATCTATTATCAAAATGAAGCCTTAGGAACAGCACATGCTATACATTGTGCCGCACCTTCGCTGAAAGGAAATGTGATTGTGGCTTTTGCCGATACTCTTTTTAAGGCTGATTTTGATTTTGATAAGCAAGCCGATTCGGTGATTTTTGTAAATCAAGTGGATAATCCGCAGGCTTTTGGGGTAGTGAAATTATCGGGAGATACTATCACCGATTTTGTGGAAAAACCAGCTGAATTTGTTTCCGATTTAGCGATTATCGGTATTTATTATTTCCGCGATGGAGAAAATTTGGCTGCTGAGCTTAAATATTTATTGGATAATAAGGTCCTTGTTAACGGTGAATATCAGTTGACAGATGCTTTGGAGAACATGAAAAACAAGCATTTGGTTTTTAAACCCGGAAAAGTAAACGAATGGTTGGATTGCGGTAATAAAGATGCTACTGTATATACGAATCAGCGAATTTTGTCTTACTTAAATCAGGCAGAATTAGTGCATGAGAAAGCTACCATTGTTAATTCACAAATTATTGAACCTTCGTTCATTGCGGAAGGGGCAGAGATCACCAATTCTGTCGTTGGGCCCTATGCTTCGGTGGGTAAAAATAGCCGAATTGTGTCTTCGGTGATAAAAAATTCTATTGTTCAGGAAAATACTTTGATAGAAAATGCCGTTCTGAATAATTCTATGCTCGGAAATTTTGTAAGTTTACAGTTTAAAGCCCTTGATTTGAGCATAGGCGATTATTCAACATTAAAATATTGATGATTAAGTATTTAACATATATTTTTTTTCTAGTTTTTATTTTTGCTTCCTGTCAGAATACCAAAAATTTGGCAAAAGAACCGATACATAGTGATGTTAGAGACGAATCCGTTTTTATTGAGGGCGTACGACAGCGTATTTTGGGTAATTATGAAGATGCTTTGGGCTATTTTCAGGCTTATTTGGTGAAATTTCCAAATTCGGCTGCTTCATATTATAATATGGGCATGATTTATTTTGGTTCCGGAGAATATGATATCGCATAT
>CAYQXT010000007.1:0-25106 GCA_964421365.1 uncultured Bacteroidaceae bacterium | reverse complement strand
GTGACACAGTAATAACAATCAAAAAAAAAAAATATTTTATTTCTTGTCAAAGATAATATAAAATATAGCTATGTTTACAGCGTATTAAAATTCATTTGGAAAATTTAGAAAAAAAAATAGAATAAGGAAAATGGACAAAAAAACATGCGATTGTTTGGATATGATTATTCCCGTACTGGATTATATTTTTTGACCAATGTGGTTCAAGATTGTTTACATTTATTTGGTTATGTCGAAAATGATATTAAACAATGCCAGTAAAATGATTAAAAAATGGTATTGAGAAATCGAAAACAAATACCCCAACAAATATTGTCATGAAATGATCATAATACCCCATCATCTTCATTGCATTATCAAAAATTTAAAATCCGATAAAATCAATCGGGACGCCCCTACGTGGGCATCCCGAAAACAACGATAATCAATACGGAATCGACAATAAAAAATATGGTGTAACCATTGGTGATGTAATGGGATGGTTTGCCTCCATGACGACCAACGAATATATAAGTAAGGTAAAACAATACAATTGGCAACGTAATTTTTATGACCATATAATACGCAACAAAAAAGATTATATACGTATTTCAAATTATATAAACAACAATCCCTCAAAATGGGACGAAGATAGATTTAACAAAAATTAAAAATATAAATAACAAAAATGGTACAATCAAAGGTGATACAAAAGATGACCGCTTTATATGGCAAGGATGTCCGCCGGATTAATCATGCACTAAAAGTGTATGTTTTTGCCGTTTATATTGCCGATCAGGAAAAACTGAGTACCGTAGAAATGGAAATTCTTAAAATGGCTGCCATTCTACATGATATCGGAATCCCTGAAGCCGAAAAAAAGTATAATTCGTCAGCCGGAAAATATCAGCAAATTGAGGGGCCGCCAATTGCCCGGGCTATGCTCGAAGAACTGTCTGTTAATCCACCTACAATCGACAGAGTTTGTTATCTTATCGGAAATCATCATTCCTACGCAAAAATAGACAATATAGATTTTCAAATACTTGTAGAAGCCGATTTATTGGTAAATATTTTTGAAGATGAAAAATATAAAGCCAATACAGAAAGCATCCGTAAGAAATATTTTAAAACGCAGACAGGAAAAGAATTATTCGATTCCATGTATTAAATTAGTGGCAAAAAAAGAAATAACAGATGAAAATATTTTTTGTAGGATTTATGGCAAGCGGAAAAATTGCTTTTGCCAAAAAAATAGCCATCAAGCTTGGCTACCCACATATAGATTTAGACAAATATATGGAGGCTAAATACCGTGCAGAGGTAAAGGAAATTTACAGAACAAACGGAGAAGTCAATTTCAGAAAAATAGAACAACATTGCCTGATAGAAATCATGGCAAAAGATGACATCGTAATCTCAACTGGTGGTAGTACTCCCTGCTCATTAGGAAATATGGATTTAATGAATCAGGAAGGTATCACTATTTATATCCGCCAAGGCAGTAATTGCCTATACAGACGTTTAACTGGAGCAAAGAAATATCGCCCACTGATAGAATCAATGTCTCATTTCCAATTGGTTGAATATATAGAGACAAGCTTGGAAAAAAGAAAGCCTTGTTACGAACAAGCCAAATACAATGTATTGGGCAAGAATCTACGTACTCAAAAACTCCTGAGTATTATCAATAAAGAAAGGTAAATGCCCCACCCTATTTACAAAATAGGTGTTAATTTCAGAATGATAGAAAATTCTGGCAACGAAATTATTTTGGATTTCGATGTGGCTTATTTGCCACAATTCGTGAGCCGCCCACTTTCTTAAATCAGACTTGCTCTAAGACCTTCCATACGCCTTGAGCAGTTTTATCCCACGAAAAATCCTCTTTTCGAATATTACCCATTTCTTTCAAGACTTTTATCAGATTTTCATCGGCACTTAGCCTCATCATGGCCTCTGCAATTTCCGGCACATCAAAAGGATTTACATAATAAGCAGCATTCCCTGCCACTTCGGGTAATGAAGAAATTTCAGAGGCAATAATTGGTGTTTGGGTGGCCATAGCCTCCAATAAAGGAATACCAAAACCTTCGTATATGGGTACAAATACAAGGGCAAATGCCGCTGAGTAAACTTCTACTAATTGTTTAAGATTTAATCGTCCCAGAAAAAGAACCTCTCTTCTGTAGTGCATAGACTGGTAAATAGCCTCCATTTTTTCGGTTAAATGCATTTTCTCACCGACTATTACCAGCTTAAAGTCGGATTTTGTTCTTTCTTTAAATAACTCGAAGGCAGCGAGCAGCCTTTCTATGTTTTTTCGAGGCGAGAGAGCCCCCACAAATAAAAAATAATCTTTTCTATGCGTAATATTTTCCAAAACTAAGGTATATACCTCCTCCTTATATTTATAGGCATCAGCATAGCCATTATAAACAACACTAATTTTATCGGCACTAATTCCATAATTATCAATAATTTCTTGCTTAGAGAATTCAGAAACCGTAATAATCTTGCGGGCTTTCCGGGCAAACTGAGGAAAAAAACGATTATAATAATTAGCCGTTAGTTTGGGCAAATAATGGGCATAATGGACAAAGTTAATATCGTGTATAACAGGTATAGAAGGGATTTTGGTTCGTAAGGACAAATAACCATCAGGAGAAAAAAATAAATCAGCCTTATACTTTTTCAGCACATAGGGAATGGAGTATTCAAACCAAGCATACCACAAAAAGGGATGCCGTGCCGGTGGATAAATGACTATGGGTTTTACATTCGGGCTAAAGATAAATTCCTCATCGAAGGGGCGGTCAAAAATAAAAAAAAATTCGTGTTCGGGATGATTTTGAGTAATGCGTTTCAGTACTTCATAGCTAAACCAGCCTATTCCTTCGAGCTTGTTTTTTAATAGTAAACGTGTATTGACAGCAATTTTCATTAGTTTTTGGAACGAAAGGTACAAAAAAAATTGTAAAGTTTTTGAACAGCGAGGGGCTTGTTGGTTGAAGCCTCTAAAGTTGGTCGAAGTTAAAAACTTCGATCGTCCGAGCGGTGAGGCAATTATTGGTTTTTTAACTATTGGCATTGTTATAGTAGCGGCAGATATTT
Source organism: uncultured Bacteroidaceae bacterium (assembly GCA_964421365.1). GTDB lineage: Bacteria > Bacteroidota > Bacteroidia > Bacteroidales > DYOH01 > CAYQXT01. The sequence goes on along the minus strand of CAYQXT010000007.1, from coordinate 22,013 downwards.
TTTAATGATTTCGCTCAATACCTGTTCGCTTATAGGCTTAGAGATAAAATCATCACAACCGGCCAAAAAGGCCTGCTCTTTTTCTTCGTAGGTTGAATAAGCAGTTTGGGCTATAATGGGTAGCTTGGGACGAAATTCTTTAATCAGTTTTGTGGCAACAAAACCATTCATTACTGGCATTTTCATATCCATCAAAACAAATTTTATTTCACTGTTTTTTCTGCAAATATCAAGTGCCTCTTTGCCATGTTTGGCATGTATCCTTTTTAAATTTAACTCAAAATCTTCGAGTAAGGTGTCCAGATACAAAAAATTCACTTCTTCGTCTTCCACTATCAATATGGTATTTTCAATAACTTTTTTCTGTACCGGTTTTGGTTCACTTTCCTTTTTCTCCACAACTACTTTTGCGGGCTTGTAAGGAATACGGATAAAAAAAATAGAGCCCTTCCCTTTTTCTGACTCTAAACGAATGGAACCACCGAGTAATTCAGTATTTTCTTTGGCAATAGATAAGCCCAAACCCAAGCCGCCAACTTTTTGTGACATTTCTTTTTCTTCCTGCGAAAAACGCTTAAATATTATTTCTACACTTTCTTTTTTTATACCAATTCCTGTATCTTTTACGTAAATTTCCAGTTGAGATCCATGGCCGTGCATCTTTACAAGAGTGTAGCCCAATTCGATAAATCCTTCTTTAGTAAATTTCAAAGCATTTTCGAGTAAATTGCTCAATATTTTATTCAGCTTTGTGGCATCAATTAATATCGTACTTTCTTTATCCGATAAGCCTTTTTTTAAGTACAGCGGTATTTTGTTCTCTTTAGCTTTTATATCAAAAATAGAAAATTGTTTTAATAATAAATCATTCAAACAAATTTTTTCATCAATAGTTATCACCTGTTTGGTTCCAAGTCGCGAAATTTCTATGATATCGTCTAGAATACGTATGAGCTGATGTCCGCTATTTTGGATTATTTTTATGTAATATTTTCGCTTTTCTTCTGTAAGCCCTTGTTTATTCAGAAAAGAAGAAAAACCCAGAATACCGTTCATCGGAGTTCGTATCTCATGCGACATATTACTTAAAAACTCCGTTTTAAGCAAATCGCTTTCTTCAGCCTTATCTTTAGCCTTTAAAAGCTCGTCATTTTGTGCTTTATATTCCTCATTAAGTGTTGCATACTCCTCATTTTTTTCTTTATATTCCTCGTTGAGTGAAGCATACTCCTCAATTTGTTCAATTAAATTTTGTTCTATCTGTTTTTGTTCTGTAATATCTCTTAAAACTCCAAATACTGTATTTTTTTCCGGCATGTATTCGGCTACCGAATGAATAATTCTTATTTTTCCTGTACTCTGTTGTTTGATTTTAAATTCTATATCATAAGGCTTCTTCCTTTCTATCAGGTCAATAAGCGCTTTATCCATTTTCCTGCGATATTCGGCAAGCGGAATAGTCTGAGCCTGACTAACACTCAACTCTTCATTATTTAAACCCAATCCATATATTTTCCTGGCTCCATACGAGGCCTTTACCACATTCTTTGTTAAATCAAATTCCCAATGTCCTATTTTTGCAATGCGTTCTGCTTCATTTAAACTAAATCGGGCTTTGATATTTTCTCTTTCTTGCTCTTTCAGTTCAGTAATATCATGTATAATAGATAATAAAACTGATTTATTCTGATATAGTATTTCACTTGAGTAGATTTCTACATCCTTTATTTCTCCCGAAGCCAGTTTATGCTCAAAAATAAAATGATTTTCCAGGCCTTGCTTTGCACTTATTAATTCCGCTTTTATTTCCTCTTCGGAAAGAATATTTAGTTGCTTAACATACATTTTGGTCAATTGCTCGTGGGAGTATCCATAAAACCTGCAGGCAGCTTTATTCGCTTCAATTATCTTAGCATTTTCAGGGTCAACAAGTAGCATCATTGAATATGAGTTCTCAAAAAAAGACGGGAGAAGGATATTATTTTTATTACTAAAATTCATATTCCTTGTTTTTACAAAATTACGTTTTTTTTTTTACATCAAAAATTATTTTATCGTTAAACAAAAATAAACTAATTAAAAATTAAAATATAGAACATATATTTGCGAAATTTAAAATACTAAAAATATAATTTACTAATATTAAAAATAAAATTTTCGCGTTAATACAATAAATAGCTAAACACATGAAGAAGATCGTCTTTTTATTTATAGTAATTCTTATAATGGGTCTTAAATCCTACTCACAAGTCAATTTTAACAGCCAAAAACAATGCATAGGAGATACGACCCTATTTTCCATCAATGATACAACAGGAATAGATTCTGTTTACTGGAATTTTGGTGACACAACAACTCTCTCGGACAGCTCTACCTTATTTCCCGATGCCTCGTACCAATATCCGACAGCTGGAAACTATACAGTAAAGCTTTATTTTTATAAAACAGGAATTATAGATAGTGTCGTTAAAGCAATAGCAATTTTTAATCTGCCTCTTGTTGATTTAGGAAGCGACCAGACAGCCTGTCTTGGTAGTACTATAACACTCAAAACTTCAAATTCTTTCGCTAGCTATTTTTGGAATGACAGTTCCACAAACGCCACATTAGATGTCAGTACCAGCAGAATTTACTCACTTATTGCTACCGACACAAACTATTGTTCTAATTATGATGCAGTTAAAGTTACATTTAGCGGACCAACGCTAAATCTGGATTCCTTAAAACAAACCTGTGCAGGAATGAGCCTTACATTAGATGGAGGTACAGGATATGCTTCGTATAGTTGGAGTACAGGTGCATCCACTCAAACCATAAGCGTCAACAAAGCAGGCACATACAGCCTGACTGTTTCAGATAATAGTGGATGTAAGGCTACTGATACCATTCTGGTAAAAGAAGTTGCCGGTCCTACGTTTAACGGTTATTCCCAAACGCCGGTTTCTACTATTGCCGATGGCTATGCTACCTTGTATGCATCAGCAGGAACAGGAAGCCTGATTTATTCCCTACTACAAAAAGCGACTTGGCAAAGTTCAAATCAGTTTAGTAATTTGAGCGAAGGCTACTATACCGCCATTGTTAAAGACGATAACTCTTGTACCGATTCTATGCAAATACAGATTCTCACCAATAAAGACCCTGTTATACCCAGTGATGGTTTTTCGCCAAATCAGGATGGAGTCAACGAAAACTGGACTATTAGTAAAATAGAAATTTATCCCAAAGCTATTGTAAAAGTATATGACCGATGGGGAAAATTAGTCTTTGAATCTAAAGGTAATTACAAAGCATGGAACGGAACAGATACCAAAGGCTTTGTTTCTTCGGGTACCTATTTCTATTTTATAGATTTACAAAATGGGAATAAACCACAAGTAGGCTATATTACTGTTATTCGCTAATCAAAACCAAAAAAAATGTTTAAAAAGTTAATTTTACTATTCATCAGTATAAATTTCACGATACTGAGTATTCATGCACAAAGCCTACCTTTTGCCAACGAGTACCATTTCAACCGCTACCTCATAAATCCGGCAGCAGCCGGTTTTAACTTCAGAGGTTTATCTATCCGTTTAACCGACAGGCAACAATGGTACGGAATTCCGGGAGCTCCACAAACGGGTACTTTTTCATTTACCACTTTTGCTGGTAAAAAAAATGCCATTGGAGTGCTACTCGGCAGAGATGTGGTAGGGCAACAAAAAAGACTTGCCGGTCAGGCCTCCTACACATACCTCTCAAAGGTTGAGAATGTTAATAACCGGTATCTTGCTTTTGGTATAGCGGCACAAGTATTTCAATATTCCTTTACCTCAGCTTTCTCCGATCCGGTAGCCCAAATGGATAGAGGTTTACAAGGAGCTATCCAGAAAAAAATATTTCCAAATGCCGCCCTAGGTGCTCTTTTTTATGGGGATAAAGGCTATTTTGGAGTTTCTGCATTTAATCTTATAAAACCATCTGTAACAACAGATTTTGAACCTACTACCGGCTACATCACCATAGGTAGAAAGGAGAAACTTAAGCGAAATCTTTATCTGGAATTAGCTTATTTATTAAAAATAGATGGAAATTTAAACTACGAAATGGATGTAAATGCTTTCCTTTCTTTTGGTCATAAATTCTGGGTAGGGGCTTCGTATCGTACTCCTAGTGCTCTTTTAATCATGACTGGATTAAACTACGGGCATTACTCCTTTGGCTATGCCTTCGAGTATTCCTTCACCTCGGTGATGCTATCTTCTTTTGGTACGCATTCCGTAATGATAGGTTATAATGTGGCCGCTAAAAAGGAAAAAAATGCCTCTATTGCATGTCCTGCTTATTTATAACAAATAACGATAAATCAGAAAGGGCTGTTATAAACAAATTCAGCCCTTTTATTTTTTTTAATATCTTTGGCAAAATATTAAGGTCAAGTGTCCTGACCTATTTATTTGTTCATTATGTTTTGTAATATTTCGTTAAAACTTGCAAAAATTTGAATCTACAAAGAAATAATGACCTGATAATTAGCGATATATCTATTTGACAACAATTTTAGCAAAGTTCTCATTTTTAGATATTTATTAAAATTTAATAGACTTGTGATTTTGGTAACTAACTATTTTTTAGCTAAAAACAGAATAAACCATTAACCATTGATTAAATGTTTGACTATATTAAAGGAAAATTAACCGAACTGACACCCACTTATGCCGTGATAGAGAATAATGGGATTGGCTATTTTATACACATTAGCCTCCAAAGCTACTCAAAGCTTAGTGAAAACGCAGAACAGCAGCTATTTATTCACCATATCATAAGAGAAGATGTTCACAATTTATTTGGATTTGTGGATAAAAAAGAACGCGCCATGTTTCGTTTACTCATTTCAGTTAGCGGAGTTGGGCCAAATACGGGCAGAGTGATGCTCTCAACACTTAGTCCAGATGAGTTAGAGAAGGCAGTCTTAGGTAATCAGGTAAATGTCATCAAAAGCGTTAAAGGCATAGGACTGAAAACAGCTCAGAAAATAATTATCGAGTTAAAAGATAAAATCGGAAAACTTAGCGAAGAAATGGAAGTAATGCTGGCCGGAGAAAATAAAACGAAAGAAGAAGCTTCCGAAGCCCTTTCAATGCTAGGCTTTTCAAAAACTCAAATAAATAAAGTTTTAGACAAACTCCTCAATAAAGAAAATAACTTTAATGTCGAAGAATTAATTAAAAAAGCTTTGAAAATGTTATAGCCTATGCCAGAAATCTACCTTTGAACTAAATCCAGTTACATAATTTGAATATATTAAAGCTCTTATAAAATGATTCGACGATCTAAATCGATGAAAAAGATATATTTTGCTCTTTTAATGCTCAATTTTATTTTTTTGTCACCCATGTTATGGGCTCAAAACAACACAAGTAGAATACAAAGAGACACTATTTTACCTTTTTTCAGAGTGCAGCCTTTCGTGGCAAATCCTCTTTTATATCCCAATAAACACTGGTTTCCAAACTTTGGAATGCCCAAAGACTTAAAAAGTACCACCAAATATAATATCAATAACAACGAATATCAGGTAAAATACCAATTAGGTGATCTGGATTTTGGCCAGACTACATATTTGAATTTTAACCAATATAAAAACCTCACTTTACAACATAATTTACAAAACTACTGGATAAACTCTATCCGCCAAACTCGTCAGGGAGTATCGAGTAATCCTTTAGATCGCTTTCTAAATCCCAAATTAAATATAGGTTTACAGGGTTTTGACAAAATATTTGGTAGCAATACCATCGACATAAAACCCAATGGTTCGGCAGAGTTAATTTTTGGCGTCAATTATTCCAACAGCGGAGACCCTTCCCTACCCAAACGCCTGCAAAGACAGACCCAATTTGATTTTAATGAAAAAATACAACTTGGAGTTACTGGTCAGATTGGAGACAAGATGAAAGTAGGAATAAACTACAATACCGAAGCTACTTTCGATTTTGAAAACCAAACAAAATTAGCCTATACCGGTAAAGAAGATGAAATAATTCAGAGCATTGAGGCCGGAAATATTTCCTTTCCCTTAAATACATCACTCATCAGCGGCAGCCATAGTCTTTTTGGAATAAAAACAGCCATGAAATTTGGCAATCTCTTGATTACAAGCGTAATATCAAAACAAGAAGGAAAATCTAAAGTGATTAACTTAGAGGGTGGCGCACAAAGCAACGAGTTTGAAATTTCGGCAGCAAATTACGAGGCCAATAAGCACTTTTTTCTGGCACAATACTTTAAAGATAATTACGATCGGGCACTGAGAAGCCTTCCTGTAATTAATTCAGGAGTGAGTATCACCCGCATAGAAGTTTGGGTAACCAATAAAACCGGAAATTTCGAAAATTCAAGAAATATCATTGCTTTCATGGATTTAGGCGAAAACCGTGACAATATTTATTCGCCCATTATTCATCAAATAAAACAAGAACCCTATCCGCAAGACAGCATAAACAATTTATACAGTCTGATAATCGACAACTATCCACAGGTTAGGAATATTAATCAGGCGGCAGCAGCTCTACAAGGCTTAGAACCCAATATCGTTAGTGGACGCGATTTTGAAAAAATAGAAAATGCACGAAAACTATCGGCTAATGAATTCTCCTATAATGCCAAACTAGGCTATATCTCGCTAAATACAGCTCTCAATGCAGACGAAGTTCTGGCCGTTGCTTACGAATATACTTTAGGCGGGAAAATATATCGTGTGGGCGAATTCTCCAATTCGGGGATAGAAGCACCCAAAACACTCATTCTAAAATTAATTAAAGGAACCAGCCTAACCCCAAAATTACCCACTTGGGAATTAATGATGAAAAACATCTATTCCATTGGTGCCTATCAGGTCAATCCCGATAATTTTCAATTATCGATTCTTTATCAGAATGATAATACCGGAACATCTATAAATTATATCCCCGAAGGAGCCATTAACGGTAAGATTCTCCTGCAGGTAATGGGCTTAGATCGGCTTAATTCGCAATTAGATCCCTATCCGGATGGCTATTTTGACTTTATGAACGGCATTACTATAGATGCAGCTAAAGGGAAAATTATTTTTCCGCAACGAGAACCCTTTGGAAGTTACCTGAAAAGTAAATTTACCAACGAAAATATTGCCAGCAAATATATTTATACAGAACTTTACGATTCGACACAAACCAAAGCAGAACAGATAGCAGAAAAGAACAAATTCATTCTGAAAGGAAAATACAAATCCTCTTCAGGTTCGGAAATTTACCTTAATGCTATGAATATTCCCAAAGGCTCTGTAAAAGTTACCGCTGGTGGAATGCAATTACAGGAAGGAACCGATTATGTAGTAGACTATCTTCTCGGACGAGTAAGCATCATGAATCAAGGATTACTGGAATCAGGTACTCCGATTAAAATTGCCCTCGAAAGTAATGAACTATTTAATTTTGAGACAAAAACACTGCTGGGCACACATCTGGATTATCGTATTAACGATAATTTTAACGTGGGAGCCACTATTATGAATCTCACAGAAAAACCAGTAACCAATAAAGTCAATATTGGCGATGAGCCTGTTTCCAACACTATCTGGGGCTTAGATGGTTCATATAGCAAAGATTTGCCTTTTCTAACCCGAATGGTAGATGCTATCCCTTTTATACAGACAAAAGCACCTTCTACCATCTCAGTAAACGGAGAATTCGCTTATCTTATTCCGGGGCATTCTAAAGCCATTGAAAAAAATGGAATTTCCTATATTGATGATTTTGAAGGAACAAAAATAACTTCCGACCTTAAAGCCCCCAATGCCTGGACTATTGCCAGCACTCCACAAGGACAAGCTATGTTTCCCGAAGGAAGTCTGATAAACAAATTAGCCAATGGTTTCAACAGAGCCAAAATAGCCTGGTACATTATCAACAGCGATTTGGTTAACAACCGGAGCGCCACGCCCGACCACCTTAAAACCGATTTAGACCAACAGTCTAACCATTTAGTACGCGAAGTGGACGAAAAAGAAATTTTCCCCTATCGCGAAAGCATCAATAATATACCCACTTACATACCAGTTCTCAATATTGCTTATTATCCCGATGAAAAAGGACCATACAACTACGATGTAGCAGGACAATCAGGCATTTCTAGCGGAATTACACCCAATGGAAAGCTTAAAAACCCCGAAAGTCGATGGGCTGGAATGATGCGAAAAATTCAAACTACTGATTTTGAAACGGCTAATATTGAGTACCTTGAATTTTGGGTGATGGATCCTTTTGTTTATGATACAGTAGCCGATGGCGGCGATTTTTATATTGACTTGGGAAATATTTCCGAAGATATTCTAAAAGACTCGCGCAAATCTTTTGAAAACGGACTCCCTCCCACTGCTCAGGCCGACAAGGTAGATACTACCGTCTGGGGGCGTATTCCAATCGGACAATCTTTAGTTAATGCCTTCGACAACGACCCTGCTTCCCGTCCGTTTCAGGATGTGGGCTTAGACGGACTTTCCGACAAAAACGAACAAACTTTCTTTCAGGGCTATTTAAACCAAATTGCCAATCTATATGGTATCACCTCTGATGCCTACAAAAAAGCCGAAACTGACCCCTCTAATGATGATTATCACTATTTTCTGGGCACCGATTATGATAACCAGCAAGTAGATATTCTCGACCGCTACAAGAAATACAACGGTCTGGAAGGCAATTCGCCCACCAGCCAACAATCGCCAGAGAAATATCCTACTTCTGGCTCTTTAGTCCCTGATGTGGAAGATATTAACCAAGATAATACACTCAGTGAAACAGAAAGCTATTTCCAATACAGGGTAAGCTTTCGCCCCGAAGATATGGTGGTCGGACAAAACCATATTACCGATATGATTGTAGATACTCGTGCCCGTAAAAATGATAAAATAAGCAGTGTAAAATGGTATCAGTTTAAAATACCGATTTACAATCCGGATAATGTAGTAGGTGCCATCGAAGATTTCCGCTCCATACGATTTGTGCGTGTATTCCTGAAGGGCTGGACGAAACCTGTTGTACTCCGATTGGCCAAATTTGATTTAGTGCGCAGCGACTGGCGCAAGTACAATCAAAATCTAGCACAAGGTGGTGAGATTATTGGCACAGACAATCAAATGAATGGAGAATTTGATATCTCCGCTGTAAATGTGGAAGAAAATGGTAAACGAACCCCCATAAACTATATTCTCCCTCCCGGAATACGCAGAGAACAAGACCCCACAAATCCATATCTTCCACTGCAAAACGAGCAATCATTAGTACTAAAAGCCCTTAACCTGCCCGATGGTGAAGCTAAGGCCGGTTACAAAAATGTGAAATTAGATGTCAGGCAGTATAAAAAGTTACAGATGGATGTACATGCCGAGGCTTTACCCAATTCACCACTAAAAGACAATGATGTAATTGCTTTTATAAGAATAGGTTCCGACTATCAGCGCAATTATTACGAATACGAAGTTCCACTAAAAATTACACCCGATGGAACATACAACGGCAATATTGAGGCCGACCGATTAAAAGTATGGCCAGAGCAAAATAAAATGGTTATCGTATTTCAAAAACTTCAAGATGCCAAGCAAGCCAGAAACAAAGCAATGTCGATGCAGGGTTCAACGGTTCGTTTAAGTAGTCCCTACTCCTATCCCGATGGAAAAAATACCATACGCATTATGGGGAATCCTAATCTCAGCGATATAAAAACTATTATGATAGGCCTCCGTAATCCCGAGCAATCAACCAACCGACAGACAGATGATGGACTGAACAAATCGGCAGAAATATGGGTAGATGAGCTACGTCTTACCGATTTTATTGAAAATGGCGGCTGGGCTACCACAACACATATCTCCACAAAATTAGCCGATTTTGCCACAGTAACTTTAGCCGGCAATATCAGTACTAATGGTTTTGGTTCTATAGAAAAAAAGGTTAATGAGCGTCAAAAAGAAGACATTTATTCCTACGACCTTGCCTCAAATGTTGAACTCGGCAAATTCTTCTCCGAAAAATCAGGTATACGTATTCCCATGTTCGTAAGCTATTCAGAGAGCTTCAAAAACCCGCAATATAACCCTTTAGATCCCGATATTCCGTTAAAAGCGGCTTTAGACAATGCTGCTAATAAAGTAGAAAGAGACTCTATAAAATTCTTTGCTCAGGATTATACCCGCCGACGAAGTATAAATTTCACCAATGTACAAATTAGTAAACAGGCTAAGAAACCTCATTTTTATAATCCGGCAAACATCTCATTATCCTATGGATATAACGAAATTTTTCATCGTGATGTAAATACTGAATTTAATGTTACCCGAAATTATACCGGTGGACTTAATTACACCTTTAATAATAGACCCAAACCATGGATGCCTTTCCGAAGGACTAAAATTTTTAAGGGGAAAGCGTTCAGAATCATCCGCGATTTTAATCTAAACTATGCGCCCACTATGTTGGCGTTTAGAACAATGATGAATCGGAATTACAATGAAAATCAAAATAGAAATATCGAAAATGCAAACATTCTTATCATCCCTAATTTTAAAAAGGATTTTCTCTGGACACGCCAATATGATCTTAAATACAGCATTAGTCGTAATTTACGTTTAGATTTTAGTGCCAACAACCTTGCACGAATCGATGAACCTCAAGGACGAATAGATAAAAATACCACTGATTATCAACAAAAACGCGATAGTATTTTAAATAATATTCGCAACTGGGGACGAACCACCCAATACAATCACCGTATTGGTTTAAGCTATACGGTTCCTATCAATAAACTCCCACTTTTAGACTGGATAAATCTTACAGCTAAATATTCCGGTACTTATAACTGGGACGCTTCTCCTATTCTGGTAGATTCCATTAATCTGGGAAATATAATTAAAAACGGAAACGACCAACAAATCAACAGTCAGTTTAATTTTCAGACTTTATACAATAAAATCAAATATTTAAAGAAAATTAATCAAAAATTTGCCCGAAAGAAAAGAAAGCAAAGCAAGCCAAAAACAGAGAACGTAAACTTTACTATTTCTAATTTGAAATTTACGGCTAATACTTTCCGTACCATAAGGCATAATCTAAACACCGAAGATGTTAGTGTATCGGCTAAAGATAACAAAGGACGTACCATTAAGGGTATAATGGAAGTAGTGGATAAAAACCGGGTAAAATACAAATTCACAAAAGATTATAAATCGGTAAGCCTCGTGGTTACCGGAAAAATAAAAACAAAACCAAAGATTGGTAAGTGGATAGTAGACAATAGCCTCTATACCCTAATGGGAGTTCGCAATATCAGCCTTAATTATTCGGCCAAACAAGCCTCGCTTATTCCCGGCTATATACCTAACTCCAAAGTACTTGGGACTCAGGAAATAAATGGTATTTATGCGCCAGGGGCTCCTTTTATACTGGGCTGGCAAAATCGCAATTTTCCCCAAATCGCTGCCGACAACAATTGGTTTACTACCGACAGTTTACTCAATCAGCCTGTTAATTTTACCGATAATACCACTATTTCGCTCCGTTCGGCTTTAGAGCCTATTGTTGGCATGAAAATAAGCCTTACCGCCGAACGCTCACTCGCTACGCAAACTACCGAGTACTGGATTGCCGATGTCAATGGTCATTTTTCACCTCAAAATCAACAAGTGGGTGGGAATTTCAAAATGTCGTTTAATATGATTTCTACCGCCTTCTGGAAAATAGGAAAAGACTATAATTCACAAGCTTATGAAAACTTCCGTTCCAATAGAGAGGTAGTAGCATGGCGTTTGGCACAGGATAGAAACAAAAATGCGAATTCTGTTTACGACCCAAATCAGCCCAATGTAAACCTACAAACCGGCGAGCAGCTCAACGATAACTACCCCAATGGATACGGTTCTCTCTCTCAGGATGTGCTTATTCCGGCCTTTGTTGCAGCATACAGCAACAAAAGCGCAAGTACTATCGGCCTGAATATATTTAACCTTATTCCGGGTTTGAACTGGACTCTTACTTATGATGGCTTAAGTTATGCACCATTTTTACAAGATTGGGTTAAAAATATTACTATCCGCCACAGTTACCGTGCTTCATACAATATAAACTCTTTTAACACAAATCCTTCTTTTGATAATATAGGCTACGAACAGGATGGTTTTAGTTTTGTTCGCGACAATGTAAACGGCTATTTTATTCCGCAAAACGAATTTACAGCTGTAAGTTTAGAGGAAAATTTTAATCCGCTTATAAGCGTAGATGTACAACTAAAAAATAGCTTCTCTTCTAAAATAGAATTACGCCGCCAACGGATGCTCGGGCTTTCGCTGGCCAATAAGCAAATAGAAGAAAGCTACCGTAAAGAACTTGTGATAGGCTTAGGCTACCGATTCGACAAACTGCCAATAAACATCAAAGTAGGCGGTTCGCCCAAGCATTTTGAAAGCGATTTGAACGTTCATGCCGATTTCTCTTTCCGCGATGATATGACCATCTACCGAAAAATTGAAGAAAACACAAGCGATTTGTATGCCGGAATGAAGAATATTGCCATACAAGCCTCTGCTGATTATATGCTGAGTACCCGCTTTCAGTTGCGCATTTTCTACGACCAAACTATCAACGACCCACGCAAATCTCTTTCATATCGCACATCAAATGCTAAGTTTGGGGTAAGTATTAAAGTGAGTTTGATTCCATAAAAGTGACGGTGGCTGTTTGGAGAGGTGGAACAACAGAAATGGACTGGTGATAAGCATTTTTAAGATGTTTTGTTATTGCAGGTCGTTGCACACCAAACAACTCTGCTATTGACTTTTGTGTAAGCCAAACTGTTTCGTGGTATCATAATTTAAACCAATACCATTATGAAGAGCATTAGCTCTGGCTGTTATCAATATTCTGAACGGATTTGTCTTGTTTTAAATTTTTGTTCTGTGCTGTTGCGAATTGTCAATATTTGTTGTTAGAAAAAATAAAATTAAAGGGACTTCATTTAATATCCTTTTAAAATCTGATAATATTTGACCACCGTTTTATATCTTGTTGCATCGAGTTTTAATACTTGCATTCCATAAGCTTAAACGAGAATAGCACTTATGCATAATTCTGCCGCAACACCAATTAATCCAATTTCAGGTGCATAAAGACTTATTGGCGATTTATTATTTCCTTTTCTTGGAGTTGCTAATCCAAAACAAGCAAGAGAAAGCGTTTCCAAACTTCCTTCTAAAAGTCTTATTGTATCTCTTTTTATTAGTCTTGGTATTTTATTGATTTTATATTAAACTTAACGTTTTGTAATAAATTTTGGTGGGATTTTATTCACTTCATTATCAAGACGTACCGAAGTAAAATTAATAAAATTCTGTATCAAATTGTATTTTCTGCCTGCTTAAATTTATTGCCGTGTTATGGGCTTTTAACCTTCAATCTTTCCGTATGTTATTTTTATCATTAATATGTACACCACTTTTTTTAACATCTAAATGCTTTAAAAACAGATATTGAAATATTGAAAAAGCGATTATTAAATAATTCACGAAAACTAACCTGAATTTATAACTATTAATAAATATTAGATTTATGATATCAAATAATATTAATGTGATAATTAATAAAACTAACATATCAGTTTTTGTTGCAAATTTATATTTGGTTGGATATATCAACAATCCAATTATAACAAAAACAAAAGAGATATTGAAATTTATATAGCCGTCCAATTTTAAGAAAAAATAATCATAAATAAAAAATGATAATAATAATAAAACTATTATTCCAGTATAAAATTTTTTTTGCATATTTTTATATATTGTTGTCCGATAAAAATTTAAAAATAAAAAAAAGTGAGGTTTGAATAATCGCCCCTCACTATTATCTTTGTTTCACCAAAAAACTAAAGATATGCATAAAGATACAAATTTTATCGGACAACAATATTTTATTTTATTTGTTGTATTTATTTTCCGGATTCTGAATTCAAAATCCGAAATCCGAAATCCGAAATTTTAAGTTATTTCTTATTTTTTAAGCTCCAGTTCATCAATTAATCGGTGTGTACCGGCGAATTTGTCAATTACGAATAAGACATAACGCACATCTACTATAATAGTTCGCTGTAAATCAGGGATAAATTGCAGGTCGCTGCTCATGGCCTCCCAATTACCATCGAAAGCCAAGCCGATAAGCTCACCTTTAGCATTCATCACCGGACTGCCCGAGTTTCCGCCCGTAATATCATTGTCTGTCAGGAAACAAACGTGCATCGTCCCGTCTTTGTCGGCATACTGGCCATAGTCCTTATCCTTGTATAACTGCTTTAACTTGGGTGAAACCACAAACTCGGGATTATTGGGGTCTTCTTTCTGCATCACTCCTTTAAGGGTCGTGTAATATTTGTAAATCACTCCGTCTTTAGGCTCATAATTGGCTACCTTTCCGTAAGTCAAGCGCATGGTAGAATTTGCATCCGGGTAAAAATTCTTGTTGGGCTGCATCCGTAGCATCAAATTCGTAAAAAGCCGCTGCGTGGAGTCAATGGCAGTCTTAAAATTTTGCGTAGCCATATAAATCATCCGGTAATTACCCAAAAACGAAAGCATCAATTGAAAACCCTTGTCCTTTTCCAGCTTTTTAGTCTTGGGTTTTTTCAGAAACTTGTCGAATTTCGCCTTGTCGGCCATTATTGAGTTGGCATATAAGTCATCGGCATATTTCTGAATATCGCCACCATAAAGCGAATCAATATCCGAAATGATAGAAGCCTGTAATTCTTTTTCTGTGATATTTTTTCGGTAAATACCCAACATAGCTATCAGAATTTCCTTGTCGGTAGCCGCATCAAAATTCTTAAAATAATCCTCGCTACGTTTGCGTAGTTTTGCCACTCGCGCTTTTAGGCTATCTTTGGATACTTTAGACTGCAAATCGCCATATAATTGCGTGGCATGATAAGCAAAAATAATTATATCCGAACCTCCAAAAATAGCCTCATCCAGATAATTCGAAAGCTGTTCGGCCTTTCGGTTGCGCTTGTAAGCCATAGATAAATCAGAAAGTAAATTCCCGTAACGGTCGTTTATCTGCGGATTAGCGCTTATCCAATCTTGCATTTTTTTCTCAAAAGCCTGCTTCTGTGCTATCAGATTCAAGTCGGCAATCCCTTTATTTTCGCCAATGCTGTATTTCCAGTAGTTGGAACTTTGCGCAAATTTAGCCGAATACATTATTTTTATTTTCGGGTCGGCATCCATGTGCTTTTTCATAATATCCTGTTTCACCGTGCGGACATTTATCCGAATAGGGTTTACTATATCGCGGATATTTTTTATGGCAAATGAAGGAATATACCTTTGCGTAGTGCCCGGATAGCCTAAAATCATGGCAAAATCTCCCTTTTGCATCCCTTTGAGCGAAACAGGCAGAAATTTTTTGGGTTTCAGTGGCACATTGTCCGGCGAATAATTGGCTGGCGAACCATCGGGCGCACAGTAAATTCTAAAGATGGAAAAATCGCCCGTATGGCGCGGATACATCCAATTATCGGTATCGTGGCCAAATTTTCCGATGCTTTCGGGTGGTGCTCCCACCAAGCGCACATCTTTGTAAGTCTCTAAAATAAATAGATAATACTGGTTGCCGTTGAAAAAACTCTTTACTTTAGCCTCGTACTGTGTGTCTTTTAGTGCCTCTGCCTTTATCTTATCTATATTGGTTTTAATCATACTTTCGCGTTCATCTTCGCGAATATCTGCCGTAACGCCTGCCAATACTTTCTGGCTCACATCCTCCATGCGTATTAGAAAAGTGGCGGTTTTACCCGGATTAGGCAATTCATCGCTCAGATGTTCTGCCCAAAAACCATCTTTCAGATAATTATGCTCCAGACTACTATGTGCCTGAATCTCATCGTATCCGCAGTGGTGATTAGTAAACAGCAGACCTTGTTCGGAAACTAACTCAGCGGTGCATGAGCCATAATCGAGTGCCACTACGGCATCTTTCAGGCTGGCATGATTAATAGAATAAATATCTTCTGCCGATAGTTGCAGTCCCATCTTTTGCATCTCTGCAATATTGTACTTAGCAATAAGTGAGAGTAGCCACATTCCCTCATCGGCGTGCAGCCACTGGGGAAAAATTAGTAAGAAACTGAAAATAAAAATCAAAGTTTTGTTTTTCATCATTTTAAATTTAAGTAATCATCAAAAATACAATAATAAATGTGTATTGCAAAGCGAGGGTTTCGCTCGTGCGAAGCCTTCGCTGTGGCTCTTTTCTGAAAGCAGCACCATCGCTTTAAGAGTATTTTATTTTCTATTTCAAATTTTTCTTTATTTTTGTGGTAAATGTAAAGACAATGAATTCATTTAAACGAATTAATAATTGGGCAGGATGGCTGATATTTGGCATTGCCGCTTTTACTTACCTCAGCACCATCGAGCCCACTGCCAGTTGGTGGGATTGCAGCGAGTTTATCGCGTCCTCTTTTAAATTAGAAGTAGGGCATCCACCCGGAGCACCTATTTTTATGGTTATAGCGCGTATTTTTACTCTTTTTGCCTTTGGTGATGTGGCTCAGGTGGCTAAAATGGTGAATATCATGTCGGCACTTTCCAGTGCTTTCACTATTTTATTCCTATTCTGGTCTATCAGCCTGCTAGCGCGTAAATATTTTATTGATACTTATCATATCCAAAACGATAATTTCAGCTCTTCACAAATTATTGTTATTATAGGTAGTGCCGTAGTAGGTGCGCTGACTTACACTTTCTCCGATTCATTCTGGTTTTCGGCGGTAGAAGGCGAAGTATATGCTATGTCATCGCTATTCACTGCGCTGGTATTCTGGGTCATGCTTAAATGGGAAGCCGTTGCCGATGAAAAAGGCGCTTCACGCTGGATAATTCTCATTGCTTATCTTATGGGATTGAGTATTGGCGTTCACTTGCTGAACCTCTTAACCATTCCAGCACTAGTACTTATTTTCTATTTCAAAAAATACAACTATTCTACCAAAGGATTTATCAAAGCCCTTATTGTTGGTGTTGTGCTGCTTGGATTGGTACAATACGGCATTATTCAGGGAATGGTTTCGCTAGCTGGAAAATTTGAGCTTCTTTTTGTAAATGGCCTAGGACTTCCTTATTGGTCGGGTGCTTTCTTCTATTTTGTACTTATAGGCTTTGGAGTGATTTTTGGTATTTACTATTCGCATAAACATCGAAAAGCCTTACTAAATAATGCCCTACTTGTGCTTACGGTTATTATGATTGGCTATTCGTCCTTTGCATTAATCGTTATTCGCTCGCGGGTAAATCCACCTTTAGACGAAAATAACCCAGAAAACCTGTTCAGCCTGCTTTCTTATCTGAATCGAGAGCAATATGGTTCGCGCCCTTTGGTTTACGGCCAATATTACAATGCACCGGTTGTCGGGCAAGAGCCAAATTATACTTATATCCCAGAAAATGGGAAATACAAAAAGACCAAACAAACTAATCCAACGTACAAGTACGACCCTAAATTTCAAACCTTGTTTCCGCGTATGTACAGCAATCAGGCCTCACATAAACAAGGTTATAAATCATGGGGCTGGGTGAGCAAACCCGATAATGAACCGCCCGGATTTTTAAGCAATTTGATTTATTTTGTTCGCTATCAGGTCAATTTCATGTATATGCGTTATTTTATGTGGAACTTCGTAGGCCGGCAAAATGATATACAAGGCTATGGTAGTTATACCAAAGGAAACTGGATTTCGGGCTTTTCACTCACTGATAACACGCGCTTGGGTAATCAGCGCCATTTACCGGATGAGCTAAAAAACAACAAAGCGCGAAATGTATATTACTTTTTCCCTCTTCTGCTAGGCTTATTTGGCTTTTTCTTTTATGCTTTTAAAGTGCAGCGCGACAATTGGATTATCTTTCTCTTGTTTTTCTTCACCGGTCTGGCCATTGTGCTGTACGTAAACCAGCCGCCTTACCAGCCACGCGAGCGAGATTACAGTTATGTGGGTTCTTTTTATGCTTTTTCCATCTGGATAGGACTTAGCGTATTAGCAATTTACGAATCCTATAAGCATAAATTCAATAAAAAGGTGCTGGCCATTGTTCTTAGTGTTCTTTTTACCGGTATAGTCCCCGGACTTATGGCCGCTGAGAACTGGAACGACCACAACCGTTCGCATCGCTATACGGTACGTGATATTGCTGCCGACTACCTGAATTCTTGTGCACCCGATGCTATTTTATTCACCTATGGTGATAACGATACTTTTCCACTGTGGTATGTGCAAGAAGTAGAAGGCATTCGTACCGATGTGCGCGTGATTAATCTCAGCTTACTCGCCACAGATTGGTATATTTCGCAAATGCAGCGCAAAAATTATCTATCAGACCCTGTGCCTTTTAGCTATACTTTCGATCAGTATATCGATGGAAAGCGCGATTATGTGCCTGTATTAAATCAAAAGGCTGTACTTTTAGACGATATTTATAATACCAATAAAAGTAAATATTCTGCTCGTTATCATGAAATGTTACAACAGCTTATGAGCTTATTGGATGATTCAAATTTTGGGAAATTATATCCACAGGATTTGGCTACTATAAAGAAAAGTGGTGATAATTTTAGTATTTCTACTTTTATCTCCTTCGTAAAAGGTTTGTCTAAAGCGGATAATCGCGAAAGAACAAAAATTAGTGAGAGCGGAATAAATAAATTAGTCGAAACAAGTGATGAATTCTATTCCAATCTTCTGAAAGAGCCGGTACTTCTGTCGGATGCCATGAAATTTGTGGGCAGCGAAGATCCAAACACCAAAATAGGCACCAAATCGGGTGAGGAACTCGATTTTTTCCCAACTAATGATTTCCGTATCAAAGTTGACAGGCAAAAAGTAATTCAAAATGGAACCGTTCCGGCAAAAGATAGCGCTCAGATTGTGGATAAAATTGACTGGAAGATTTCCAATAAATATATCTACAAAAATGCACTGATGACGCTGGATTTAATTGGTAATAATCACTGGAGAAGGCCAATTTATTTTGCAGTGAGTGTAGGCGAAGAAAATTATATGGGCTTAAAAGATTATCTTCGTTTGGATGGTTTTGCTTACCGCTTAGTACCTATAAAAGCCAATAACAAAGAATACGGTCAAACTGGAAGTATAAACACCGACACTTTGTATAACCGATTGATGCAACGTTATAGTTGGGGCAATATGAACTCGCCTGATTTCTTTATGAATGAGCAAAATAAAAGAACTTTACGGATTATTAATCCCCGAGGAATATTTAATCGTCTCGCAACTACTTTAATTAGCGAAAACAAGAAAGATTCGGCTTTAAAAGTTCTGAACAAGGTAAATGAAGTACTCCCAAATGACAAAATTCCTTTTGGCTATTTTTCGATCCCCATACTAGAAAATTATTATAAATTGGGTGCAATAGCTAAAGCCGATAGTTTGGCCAAACAGATAGAAACAAATAGCATGCAATGGATGCGTTATTATCTGTCTTTGGATAAAGAGCATTCTTCTATTGTAAATGTGGACAAAATAGTTACAATCTTAAAAATCTATGATATTTGTGAGAAATATCAAAAAGGATTTCTAAAACCAGAATTAGGAGTAAGTGCTGAGCAGGTAATGGAAAGACATTTCCCTTTTGTTCGTAACCTTAATACGAAGGATGCTAATTTTGGAGAGTTGTACAATAATATGTCTCATTCACAGAAGCGAACTTTGGCTATTTATATGCAATTGCTTGAAACCTTGGGTGGAAGTAAATAGGAATTGGAATTAGTGGGGATTCAGAATTCAGAATTTATATGATACTTGCAGCGTGTTAGCACCTGCAAGCATCATTAATCCACAATAAATAAAAGGGTAGAATCTTAAAGATTCTACCCTTTTATTTATTGTGGTAAAGTATGAAAACTTATAACTTGCTCACGTATTTATTTAATTTTGATTTTAAATTAGCCGCTTTATTCTTATGAATAATATTACGTTTTGCTAATTTGTCCAATATACTGAAAACGCCGGGCAATTTTTTTGCGGCTTCTTCTTTATCTTCCGTCTCTCTTAAATCTTTTACAGCGTTACGAGCTGTTACATGATAGTAGCGATTGTGAATTCTACTCTTCTCACTTTGTCTTATTCTTTTTTTTGCTGATTGATGATTAGCCATTTCCTATTTTTTTTATTCTTTAAACTACTAAATCGTTCTTAATTTCGGACTGCAAAATAAATCATTTTTTATGAAAACAACAAATTTTTTTGTATTCTTACTTGTTAACAAAAAAAAGATGCTACTCGTTAGTAACATCTTTTTTCATCCAAAACCTAAATACTAATCTAAATTAATAAGTAGTTATTTGTATTACGAACTATAAAGACTAAAAGTTACTGGATTTTAAAGTTCTTAACATTTTTTAGATTTTAATCGGACACAAGAATCCTATACGGACACTTTGAGAATAAAAAAAAGCAGACCAAATAGGTCTGCTTCCGAATATAGCAATAATTGATTAAGCTCTTTTTTGATGTCGTTCTTGTTCTTTTTCCTCTTTCATTAAATCTACTGAGAAATTTTCGGGAAATTTAGCCCATATATTGGTAAATTTCTCGTTTACATTTATCATAACCTCGCGAAGTGATTGCTGGCTGTTCACCACACCTTTTACTTCTATCGTCTTCGTTTTGTAGTCAATAGTTATAACAACAATAGGCACTTTAGCCTCGTGTGCAATGTGATAAAATCCCTTTTTCCAACGAGTAGCCAATTTGCGAGAACCTTCGGGTGCAAGCAGAATGTGCATATTTTTATTTTCATTCAAGACGTTTACTATTTGTTGCGTTTGGCTGATATACTTATTTTTTCTATCTATAGGAATAGCATAAAGAGCACGCATTAATATATTCCCGGGAAATTTAAACAATTCCTTTTTGGCCAGAACACGATAGCGAATACCTATATAGTTGATGTAAATTTTTCCGATAAAAGAATCCCAGTTGCTGGTGTGTGGTCCCATTATTACAACTGAATTTTTTAAGTCAGGAAAATTACCTTTCACTTTCCAGCCAAGAATCTTTAGAAGTAATATCCAAATAAATTTCATACTTTTTGTTTTTAATGTTTCAAAACAAAAGTAACATTCACTTTCAGCTCAGACAAAAAAGAGGTTTGAAAAACAAATATAAGGGAACAATTTAATATTTTAGGGACTAATGTCATTGCTAATATCCTGAGAATCTGAAAGAAATTAAATATATACACATTCAATTCAGGGGTGAAATCAAATCAATTCTTTAAGCAAATTCATATTATTACGTGAGACCGGAACGGCAAAATCAAGTCCATTCAGCATAACTTTCACCCCTTGCGAATTCCCTTCTACTTGTTCTATTTTTTTTACGTTAATAATAGCCGTTCGATGACAACGGAAAATAAAGCGATATTCTTTTACTTCTTCTTCGGCTCTCTTCAGGCTACTTCGGATAATTCGGTGCTTAAGTTCCTCTGCTTCCAACCAATAAATCTCAATGTAATTATTGGCCGATTTTATCACTAAGAGGTCTTGTATATCTATTTTTAGATTTTCTTCTTTATAATCCGAAATAAATTCAACACTTTGGATAGCCGGAGAAATTTTTTGCATTAACCTTTGGTTAAGCTCTACTGCCGATTTTAAATTCAGACGTAATAAACGGTTTTGATTTAGTGTAATTAATATACCTATTGGTAATATACTTATTATTACAATTTTACCGAGTACAATAAAACTCACAGAAATGAGATTTGTATATTGAAAATAAAGGAAATAGCCTAAAGAAACACTTATCAACATCCATACGTTCCAAAAAATTTCTTTTTTAACTTTCCATCTTACTTTCTCAAATATTTTTACAAAAAAAGCAGGAATAACCAGTAAATTAATACTTAAAGTAAGGAAAGTGACTACGGCAATACC
>CAYQXT010000006.1:0-25213 GCA_964421365.1 uncultured Bacteroidaceae bacterium | reverse complement strand
CCAAAACCTGAAAAACTGAACATCCCTTGGGTTATCAAAAATTCAGATTTAAAAATCAAAAGTTTTGCCCGATGGCGTAAGAATACTCAAAAGCAGAACAAAGCTTTTAAAAAGTGGTTCTTTTATTACTTTAAACGCCTTTATATACATGAGTTTTGGGTAGATAATATGGCTTTGAAATATCACCAAAAGATGCCAAATGATAGTGTTCTCTTTCAGAGTCTGTTTAATCTTAAAGTTTTTAATCTACGTTTAAATCCACAGTTGATTAAACAGCCGGAAAAATTCTTTTTTTCCGATTCATTTAGAGTGCAGTTATCCGATTTCAAACTAAAAAAACAAAGCCAAGTTAGTTTTGATACCCTTTACAGTTCTTCTGTGGACTCTTTATTCCGAATCAAAAATTTCAGTATTCTTCCCGGAAAATATCAGAAGCGTAGCTTAAGCCTTAAAGTGCCTGAAATGAGCATTTTTAGGATTGATTTTAATCGGAGTTTCTTCCATCGCCATTTGTTTTTAGACTCGGTAGTGATATCGAAACCTGAGATAAGATTATCAATCTTTCAAAACGATAGTTTATTTAATAGAACAACAGTAAATCCTAAATGGAGGGCAACCAAAGATAGCTTACTTTTTGATAAATCGAAACTCAGATTAAAAGATTTAGCCTTGTTTAAAAGTCTAAGTTTTATCTTCGATACTATTAATATAAGGAGTGTCAATTTACAAAAGGGTAACCTCTACTTGTCTAAAGTAAAGCCAAACGGACACAAACAACTCTCCTTTAATAATAAACTTTCGGCCGAATTGCATCATTTTTATCTGAATATGAATATGAATGTAGATTCGGTAAAAAATAGCGAAAAATTCTTTTTTACAGATACTTTAATCATCAATTTTTATGATTATGTGCTGGATTTCCCCGATGAAATTCATACACTTAAAGTAAAGCGTTTGAGCGCTAATTCGGCTACTCATAATATCCAGCTGAGTAATATTACCGTTTCTCCGGATTTAAAAAAAATAACGGGTAAAAAATTAAAATTAGTATATTGGAAAATTCCTGATGCTGAAATTCAGGGAATTGACTATCGGAAATTATTGTTGGAGAAAGAATTAATTGCTAAAAGATTTATTGTTGATACCTCTGTTCTTAGGTATTATGCCGATAGGGATTCTGCAAATCGTTTTAAGCGTAGAGAATTTAAATTTAAGAAAATAAAATTACCTAAAAATATTAATTTAGTACAATTTGATGAAATTGAACTCCTGCCAGCGGAGTTTTATGCCTATTCGGCCGATAGTAATTTTACTTTTTTTAGGGCAAATATGCAATTATTTGTAGATAATTTTAGAATAGATTCGCTGAATACCCAAAAGCAATCTATTCCTGTCAAAGATTTTCAACTAAATATTAATAATTTAGACCTGTGTTTTGCAGATTCTACTCAAAAAGTCAGTGTGCAAAATGCAATGTATTCCTCAAGCAGTAAATATTTTAGTGCAAATAATATACAACTATATTATCAGATAGATACAACAGAACAAGATTATCTGTTAAAGACCAAACGTCCATCGCTTTTGAGAATGAATATTCGCCAATTTTCTGCAGAAGAAATGGATTTTGATGAACTATTGAAAAGAAATTTACAAATAAAATATGCAGAATTAACTAAACCTTCAATTTGTGCTTATTCGTTGAAAAGTATGGATACTTCCGGAAATTATGAACGAACAAATTGGTATCATAAAATTTATTCCTATTTCGATACCCTAAAAATAGCCGTATTAAATTTCAATGATGCAGATATACGAAGCAGGCAGATTCTGAAAAAAGGCAGCATTAAAAAATTAAACTTAGATTTAAGCGGTTCGGTTTATAATTTTACCATAAACCGCGAACACGCTATAAAAATCCCGAAATATTTTTACAAAGAAGATGCAGATGTCGTTCTCAGCCATCTTAAACTATATTCCAAAGATAGTAGTTATATCCTTAAAATCCCCCAACTACGAGCGCGTACCAAAGACTCTACGGTTTGGATGACAAATTTCAGCTATAAGCCCTTGCTTTCGCCCACAAAATTTATTCAGAAAATGAAAAAAGGCTATATCGGATTAGATTCTTTAAGTCTGAAAGCCTATAAGGCCAATTTCGATGGTTTTTTTCTCAACAAAGCCATACAAAGTTCCAAAATGGATATTAAGCAATTTGTGTTTAGTGCATTTAACGATAATAATTTCCCACCAGATAGTCTCACAAAAGGAAAGATGTTAATGGATTTATTTGAATCCTTCTCTTTTAAAACCTCCATTGACACGATTAAAATAAAAGGCGGAAAAGTAAATTACTCTTTACGAACAAAAAATTCCTCTAAAGCTGGAACGATAAAAGCAAATCAGCTAAGGGGAGATATTTTTAAGCTAACGAACGATTCCACACGTTATGCCAAATGGCCTAATTCGTATTTTGATTTGAATATGACAGTTTACGAAAAATCAAATTTAGCAATAAAAATGAAATTTTATCCACAGAGCAATAATCAATTCAAATTAACCGGCAGCCTGACCGATTTTGATTTTACCTTAATGAATCAATTTCTAAAACCGACCTATTCTGTCGCAATAAAATCAGGCTACACCAACAATACCCGTTTTTATATAGAAGGAAATCAGAAAAGGGAAGAGGGTAAATTGCGTCTTGAATATAAGGGATTGAAAATAAATTTATTAAAAACGAAAAAGGATAGTTTACAGAAAAAGAGAGGCTTTAGCTCCTATTTGGCTAACACTGTCCTTCGCCGGAATAATCCCCGGCGAGGAGGTCTGGTTCTGAAAGAAGGTTCAATTTACTTAGTCAGAGATAGTTTATCCTCGTTTATTAGCTTTTGGATTAATGGTCTTTTGGAAGGAGTTAAAGCGACTATTGGGCTACGTTCTAAGGATGTTCGCCGCTACGACCGTTTTCAAAAAATATTGCAAAAGACAAAAAGGAAAGGACTGAATTTTAAACAGATGGATGAAAATGGTAAACCTTTGTCCCGACGAAAAAGTCGAAAAGTACTTCGCTGGTCAAAAAAAATGACAGAAGAAGAAAATAAATTCAATGATTTCAAGCAAAATCACAAATAAGTTTAAGTACTTAACATAGGCAATCTATAAGTGTGGTAGATTTATGTAAGTACTTATCTTCAGCATATTTCTGTATTTTAGCTTTCATTTTTTATATCTACATTATATTGTATTAATTTATGGGCTGAGCCTGTCGTTTACATTGTCATACATCGGTTTATACCATTTTTTTACTTAAAAAATTGTTGCCATGCTTCACTCTTGAACTTATATCCATAGCCGGCAAAAATTTCATTTTGCATAATATCCAAATCGCGTATATTTAGGTGGCCATAAAACGAGACCAATAGATATAAATTTTTCTCCACATGTTTCCTTTCCTCTCTATTAGTAAATTGATTTAGATAGTCTTCTATTTCAGTATTGCTTGAAGGAAGAGAATAGTGTAGATTAAAATACGAAGAATTTATTTTAACATATTTATTAAAATTGTAGTGTCTCGAACAGCTTAATGAATGGAAGTGATGATTTGAAATTGAATAATAATCCCAATATGTACTGTCTATATCGTCAGTCAGACATAAAAACGGGTACTTAAGAAATTCGACTAAGGTATCCCCATAAAAGGTATAGTTTGTCGCAACATCAGGTGAAAACTTAAGTTTATCGGTAAAATGACCATTAGGCGACTACAAGCGAAAAGCCCGCTCGACCGCCCCCTTTTTAATTGTAAATTATTAATACCGTTCTACAATTGCTGCATCCCGAAACCCAATTAAATGCTGAAAACTTAAATACGTCCGGCCACTTTAAGCGGTTAGAGGTGTATTATATGCATATTTTGAATGAGAATAAAATAACAAAATTCACCATTCATCATTTGAAACGGCCTTCTAATGCTCATAATATAAGAGTATTATAAAAATAATGAAAAAAAATTTGATAAATCGGCTACAAAAGTCTTATTTTTGCGCTCTGATATATCAATAATAAAAGCCTTAGCTTCATGGCAAAAAATTTAGTAATCGTAGAGTCACCGGCAAAAGCCAAAACCATCACAAAGTTCTTAGGGAAAGACTTTGAGGTAAAATCGAGTTTTGGACATATTCGCGATTTGGAGAAAAAGAATTTCGGCATAGATATAGAACATAATTATCAGCCCAGATATATAATTTCCGATGATAAGAAAAAAGTTGTAGCAGAATTACGAAAAAGTGTAAAAGACAAAGAAGTTGTATGGATAGCTTCCGATGAAGACCGTGAGGGAGAAGCCATTGCATGGCATTTGTACGAAGTACTACATTTGAAAAACAAAGTAAGCAAACGAATTGTTTTTCATGAAATTACTAAAACAGCTATAGAAAATGCCGTTAAAAATCCACGTGAAATAGATCTGAATTTGGTGAATGCGCAACAAGCAAGGCGTGTTTTAGACCGATTAGTAGGATTTGAGTTGTCGCCCATTTTGTGGAAAAAAGTTCGTCCGTCATTATCGGCCGGTCGTGTGCAGTCGGTCTCAGTACGTCTTTTGGTAGAGCGCGAACGCGAAATTATTAATTTCAAGCCAGTAGCAAGCTTTCGTGTGAGAGCACAATTTGTAAGCAGCCATGATGAAAGTAAAATACTCGAAGCAGAATTAAATAAACGCTTCAAGACCGAAAAAGAAACGCTGGCTTTTATTGAGCATTGTAAAGCCGCAGATTTTGATATATCCGATATTACCAAAAAACCGGCAAAAAGAAGCCCGACAGCACCCTTTACCACCTCAACTTTGCAGCAAGAAGCTGCTCGAAAATTTGGTTTCCCTGTTTCGCTGACCATGCGAGTAGCCCAAAAATTATACGAAGCAGGTCATATTACCTATATGCGTACAGACTCTACAAATCTATCGGGTTTGGCCATAAATACAGCCAAAAGCTACATTTATGATAGTTATGGAGATAAATATCATAAAACGAGGCAGTATAAGGCAAAAAGTAAAGGAGCACAAGAAGCACATGAAGCCATTCGCCCTACCTACATTAATAAACCCAATGCGGGCACAACAGCGCAAGAGAAAAAATTATACCAGCTAATCTGGAAGCGCACGGTTGCCTCCCAAATGGCTGATGCCATTTTTGAAAAAACACAAATAAATATCAATATAAGCAATAATAGCTATTATTTTGTTTCCAAAGGTGAGGTAATTATTTTCGATGGTTTTCTAAAGCTATATATGGAATCTACTGACGATGACCGTCCGAATGAGGATAAAAATATGCTTTTACCCGCCATGAAAGTAAGAGATAAGCTTGATTATACAGAAATCGAAGCCCGCGAACGTTTTACCACCCAACCTGCCCGTTATACCGAAGCTACTTTGGTGAAGAAACTCGAAGAACTGGGTATTGGCCGGCCTTCTACTTATGCCCCAACCATTACAACCATTCAAAACAGAGGCTATGTTCTTAAAGAAACACGGGAAGGCGAAGATCGAGATTATCGGATTATAAAACTCTCCAAAGCAGGAAAAATCACACAGGTAGGTAAAAAAGAAACTTTTGGAGGAGATAAAAATAAGCTGTTTCCTACAGACATAGGTATGGTGGTTACCGATTTTTTGGTAGAAAATTTTTCTGAAATATTAGATTATAATTTTACGGCCAAAGTAGAAGCACAATTTGATGAAATTGCATTAGGTAAGAAAGACTGGCCTAAAATGATTGATAAATTCTATAAACCTTTCCATGGATTGGTAGAAAAAGCTTTAACGGTAACGGCCAAGAAAATAGGAAATCGTTTGGTGGGCAATGACCCTAAAACCGGCCTACCCATTTATTCCAAAATAGGACGTTTTGGTCCCTATGTTCAAATAGGCGAGAATCCTCAGGATGGAGTGGAAAAACCCAAATATGCCAGCTTGCTTCGTGGCCAACACATCGATACCATCACCATAGAAGAAGCCTTAGAATTGTTTAAACTACCCCGTGATTTGGGATTGTATGAAGAAAAAAAAGTGGTCGCCGCTATCGGACGTTTCGGCCCTTATATCAGGCATAACAGTAAATTCGTATCCCTAAAAAAATATAACGAAGATCCTTATACCATTACTTTAGAAAGTGCCAAAAATATTATTGAATTGGCCAGGGAAGAAGACCGGAAAAAAACGATTAAATTATTTGAAGAAGAGCCGGAATTAAAAATCCTGAACGGTCGTTGGGGGCCTTATATTTCTTATCAGAAACAAAACTATAAAATACCTAAAGACCAGAAACCGGAGGAATTAAGTCTAAGCGATTGTATGAAGTTGATAGAAGAAGCGCCAAAGAAGAAAACTAAAGGGGCGGCTAAAAAAACGGGTACTAAAAAGAGCACAGCTAAAAAATCAAGCGCCAAAAAGACCACAACAACCAAAGCTAAAAAAACAACTGCTAAGAAACCGGCTACTAAATCGATCAAAAAGAAAGAGTAATGTTAAATGCCGCATATCTGTTAAACTTAGTAAGTCCTATCGACAGTCAACTGATTTCAGATACATGGGCACTTAGTTCATGTTGTTTTCATAGTACCGAAAGGCATTTGAACGATGAGGATATAAACGATATGAATTTGTTTATTGTCTCGCTTGATTTAGAGAACGAAGGCGAACAAACATCCTATTTCCAAGGAATTAGACAGGAATTATATTCACTATCTGTATTAAATAGCTTTAAATTCTGTGATTTAGGAAATATTTTACCCTTAAAAAGTATCCACGAACGTGTTTTTGCCTTTACCGAACTTCATAATGAATTGTTAGACAGTAATAAAAAACTTTTAATTATCAGTAATTCCGATAGGATGGCTAATCTGCATTATCAGGTTTATGAAAAACGTAAAATAAACATCAATTGGGTAAACATAGATAGTAAAATAAATATTTTCGAGAATCCAGATAGTTCACAATCCGGTTATCTTGGCAAAATATTGCAAAGTTCAAAACATTTCATTCAAAATTTAGCTATTATCGGTACCCAGGAGTATTATGTTCAAGAGGAAGAAAAGAAAATTCTACAACAAAATTTGTATTCAGAAATTCGTTTAGGTAAATTAAAACAAAATATAGATGAAATTGAGCCCTTTTTACGTTCAGCCGATATAATCAACTATAATCTTCGTGCAATTGAAAATAGAGGATTTCAAACCCGAACAGAAAATTCGCCAAATGGGCTGAATGGTATAGAGTCTTGTATTGTAGGAGGTTATGTTGGCGCTTCGGATGCATTTAAAAGTTTGGCACTGTACTCTTATCGGGAAAAAGAGGATAAATATAATGAAAGAGCAGCACTTATAGCCCAAATTATCTGGTATTTAGCTAAGTCTTATTCTCTGCGAATAGAAGAAAGCCCAGGAGAAGAAGATTTGAATTTTACTCGTTACATTGTTAATTATCAGCATACAAACATAAGTATCGCTTTCTATAAAAGTAAAATTACAAACAGATGGTGGGTAGAATTTAAACAATCCGATCAGACAAAATATGTGTTTCCATGTACACAACGTCAGTATCAGATGGCTTTAAATAATGATATTCCGGATGAATGGATTGATTATTTGAGAAGAATTGAAAAAACTTAGAAAAAACTTGTATCTTTGGAGGTAAAAAAGCTTAAAATATAAACAGATGAAAAAGATACTTCTTCTTTCCATATCACTACTTCAAATCAGCTTATCTTTTGGACAATTTAACCCCCAATTTTCTTTTCTGAAAACCAGTTTATCTTATATTAACCCCGGAGTAGTTGGTTATGGTCAAGGAATTTGCGCCACGGCATTAAATCGTAATCAATGGTTGGGGATGGATGGGGCACCCAAAACAACTTTATTTACCCTTAATTCACCGATCCGTATTATTGGAGTTCCAGGAGGGATTGGTTTGGCTCTTTACGATGATAAAGCAGGCTTATCTCATAATTTTAATCTCAAAGCACAATATTCCTATCATACCTATATCGCTGGGATGCAGGTAGGTTTTGGTTTCGGAGCCGGTTTAATAAACCTTTCCTATACAGGAACATGGTCGGCACCCGATGGAGCTGAGGGAGACCTTTCTATTCCCAGTACCGGTGAAAATCGTATGGCTTTTGACCTGCAAACCGGATTTTTTATCCTTCGCGATAATCTCAATCTGGGTTTTGCCATAGACCACTTAAATCAGCCCAATATTAATTTTTACCAAAAAAATCCTCCCTTTTTAGCAAGACATTACTATTTGTTTGGAGCATATAACATTGATTTAAGTACCATTAACATAAATTTAATTCCACGGCTTTTGGTTGTATCAGATGGTTCTGATTTACAGTTAAATGTAAATATAATTGCAGAGTATAACAATAAAATTTTTGGGGGTATAGCCTATAAGTTAGGCGACCTCTCAGCTCTGGCCGGAATACGGCTTTTAGATGGTTTAGAACTTGGAATAACTTATGGAATAGCCACTAATAAAATTGCAAAATTTAGTTCGGAAATTTATATGAAGTTTTGCTTTGATATTCAGAAAGATAAGAAACCAAGAAATTATAAGAGTGTGAGATTTTTATAAAAAAAGCATAAAATTTGTAATAAAAATAAAAACAAACAGTTTAAATAAAAGAATACCAATCTACGAATATTAATATCTGAACATGATGAGAAAGTTTTTGTTTATAGGCATTATAGGTACAATGTTTTTTACGGCATGCGGCCCTAAAGAAAGTGGAGAATTGACAGGAGTTCAAGATAGACCGACCAATTATTTTGAGCCAGAGCCCTACGGAATGGTTTTCATTCCCGGTGGTTCTTTTAATATGGGCCCCAGCGATGAAGATATTGCAGCCAGTTTTAGTGCCCAAACTAAAACTGTTTCGGTAGATCCCTTTTGGATGGATGAAACAGAAATAACTAATAATGAATATCGCCAATTTGTATATTGGGTAAGAGATAGTTTGGCTCGAACACTGCTTGGAAAAGGAGGGCAAGACCAATTTTTGATTAGCGAAGATGCTAATGGAAACCCCATAGACCCCCCTTTCTTAAACTGGGAAACACCTATAGAATGGAATGATCCTGACCAAGCTCAGTTATTGGAAAAAATGTTTTACTCCAAAGAAGAGCGTTTTTATAGACGTAAAGAGATAGATACAAGGAAATTAAACTTTGAATATTCTTGGATTGACTTACGTCAGGCAGCTAAAAAAACCAATCGTTATAACTTTGAAACCGGTAAATACGAAGGAGAAATTATTGATAATAATGCAGTTAGAAAGCCAATTAAAAATCGTTCCTCTTTCATCATGAAAAGTAGCGTAAATGTATATCCCGATACTTTAGTCTGGATGTCTGATTATACCTATTCTATGAACGATCCTTGGGCAAAATCTTATTTTTGGCATCCTGCATTTGATGAGTATCCGGTAGTTGGTGTTACCTGGGTTCAAGCAAACGCTTTTTGCATCTGGCGCACCGTTCTGATGAACAATTTTCTGGCCAAACAAGGGCAGTCATTTGTTCAGGATTATCGCTTGCCTACCGAAGCCGAGTGGGAATATGCCGCCAGAGGAGATTTAAATTTAGCTCCCTATCCTTGGGGTGGTCCTTATACCACAAACTTTAAAGGCTGTTTTATAGCTAACTTTAAGCCTCGTAGAGGAAATTATGGAGCAGATGGTGGAATTAGGACTTTAGCCGTAGGAATGTATGCTCCTAATGGGTATGGATTATATGATATGGCCGGAAATGTTGCCGAATGGACTTCAAATGCCTTTGACGAGTCGGCATATAGTTTCACACATGATTTGAATCCAGATTATACGTATAATGCCTTAAAAACAGACCCAGAAGTCCTTAAACGAAAAGTTATTCGAGGTGGCTCTTGGAAAGATATCGCTTATTATCTCCAGAACGGGACACGAACATATGAATATCAGGATACTGCAAAATCCTATCTTGGATTCCGGTGTGTTAGATCTTTTATGGGAAGAGACATATTTGACTATGGTTCAAGTAGTGTAGGCCAATAAATATAAAATTATTTTAAAGAAAAGGCATTAAATATTATTTAATGTTTTTTTTTTTCAATTATTTTTGTTACTTTTAATATCTGAAAACAATTAAAAATATTATTTGATTATGGGATTAACAGAAATTACTCAAAGCCATGCGTTTAAAAACATAATGGCAAAGGTTTATGGTTTAGGTGCCTCTGTTGTAATTGTAGGTGCGTTGTTTAAAATTATGCACTGGCCTGGTGCAGGTCCAATGTTGATAATGGGTTTAAGTACAGAAGCTGTTATTTTCTTTATTTCAGCATTTGAGCCGCTACAAGAAGAAGTAGATTGGAGCCTTGTATATCCGATTCTTGGTGGAGCTTCTACCGAAGATGAAATTGAGTATCCCGAACCTATGGGAGGCCGAAAAGGGGAAGTACATACTGGAAGAGGAGAGTTAAGAACTAAAGGAGGTATGGATGTACCGGAGACAGAGGCCATTCAGAAATTTAATGATATGCTTGACAAAGCCAACGAAAATGGCATCTTTGATAAATTTGGCGAGAGTTTGACAGAATTAAATGGTAAAGTCTCTCAAATTTCAGACATTTCTGATGCTGCGCTTGCAACCAACGAATATAGTCAGAATATGCGTAAAGCAGCCGAAACGGTTGAGAACTTCTCTGAGAATTATCAAAAATCAGTTGAATCAGTATCCGAATCAGCACAACATTTATCGGATAGTTATAAGCAATCTGCCGAAACAATTAGCTATTCTGTTGAAAATCTGTCTGATTCCTATGGGAAAGCAGCTCAGAAAGTAAACGAAGGAAACGATGAAGTTGCAAATGCCTATCAACACTTAGTACAGAGTATGGATTTAGATTTCTCTGAATTAAAAGCTGGAAATGGGGAGTATGGAACTAAAATTACTGAACTGAATAAAAATTTATCTGCCCTGAATGCTATTTTTGAGCTACAACTTAATGAAGCCGATTTGGATAAGATGATGGATGATTTGAATCGCTCGGTTGAAGAGTCAAATAAATATGCAGGAGAAATAACTAAATTACGTAAAAACCTGCAAGCTCTTAACACCATTTATGGTAATATGTTGTCAGCAATGAGTTTTAAAGGATAATAGAATAAAAAAATAAAAGCTTAAGATATGGGGCACGGAAAAGAAACACCGAGGCAGAAGATGATTGGTATGATGTATTTGGTACTAACGGCACTATTGGCACTGAATGTGTCTGCCTCTGTATTAAATGCATTCGTATTGGTTGACGAAAGCCTCCGTAAATCATATGAGGGTATCGAGCAAAAGAATAAAGCGGTATATGCTAAATTTGATGCTGCAATGGTTGATCCTTCTTTAAAAATAAAAACAGCACCTTGGAAAAAGGAAGCCGATATGGTTAAAGGATTAACTGATTCCTTATTTAATTATATGGATTCTCTGAAAAACCTTTTGGCCTACACCTCCGAAGGCGCAGAATCGGAATATCTGAAAAGTGGAGGGAATCCACATCATTTACAAAATAAGTCAGACAATAATGTGGGTGGCCAGATAATGATTTTGGAAAAGAGGGCATTTGTGTTGCGTAGAGCCATTAATACCTATGACTCCACATTAGTGAATATCATTATACGTACAGCGCCAAAGCATGATACGGCACGATATTCCTCTATAATGCATGGAATACATAATTCCTTAAAAACCGATTCAATTATTGGGCACGAGGGGGTAGTAGCATGGGAGTATGGATATTTTGATCAATTACCTTTGTCAGCCGTTTTGACAATGCTCTCTAAATTACAAACTGACATCCGAAATGCAGAATCCGATATTTTGAATTATTTGTACAGTCAGATTGATGCCGGTTCATGGAAATTTAATAAAATTGAGGCAATTGTAAATGCAAAGTCTAACTACATTCTTGTAGGAGGCAAGTACGAAGCTCAAGTGTTTATTGCCGCGAGTGACTCTACTACTACACCCGATATTCAGCTTAGTGGTGGAACGAGATTACCCATCAAAGACGGTAAAGGAATTTACACTGCAACAGGTTCTAAAACTGGCTTTATGAAGTGGGGAGGTGTCATTAAAATGGAATCGCCCACGGGCGAGAAATTGCAGTACCCCTTTAATGCAGAATATCAGGTTGCCAAATCCGAATTAATCGTATCGCCCACAAAAATGAATGTTTTTTATATTGGTGTAAATAATCCAGTGGATGTATCCGTAGCAGGTGTTCCTGCCGATAAAGTGATTGCTTCTATTTCGTCTGGTAATAGCATTAAGAAAAGAAAAGGGAGTTCATACATTGTTAGAGTTCGAAGACCCGGTAAAATTTATGTATCGGCATCGGCTAAATTTGACGATGGCACCACTAAGAATATGGGGAAAAAACTATTCCGTGTAAAAAGAGTTCCAGACCCTGTAGCTAAGGTGGCAAATAAAAAAGGAGGTCTAATCCAGAAAAATATTCTGTTAGCACAGCAAGGAGTTAAGGCTGATTTAGAGAACTTCGATTTTGACTTAAAATTTAGAGTTGTTGGTTTTTCTGTATCGGCAACTATTCGTGGATATGAGGAAGAAGAAAAAGCCCGTGGCCCTCGGTTTACAACCCGCCAGCGCGAATTGATGAAAAAGATTGGTTCGGGAAGAAAAATATATATCGAGAACATAAAAGCCAAAGGACCGGATGGTTCTATACGAGACTTAGCCACTATTGCTTTCAAAATCAAATAAATAATTTTCTTATATATTTTAAGACGCTCTTACTAGAGCGTCTTTTTTTACTTATTTTCTTGCAAATTAAGCCTTTCCTGTTGTAAATAAATCAATTGTAGGCAATTTTATTGAGTTATAAATTACTCTATTAACAACAAAAGACTTTGTCTGTTTATTTATACTGTGCTGGTATCGTATTTTATATGCTAGATTTTGCTCGATCCAGAATATCTGTAAGTTATCAATAAGAATTTACGAATTTCAGAAGCAGCTTAGGATATATTCTTTTTGTTGAAAACAAACTGTTCTCTATCAACGAACAGAATTCACCATTGACCATTGATAATTTTCCTTCCTTATCATTTGGCATATTTTTGGATTTAGAACAATATAGCTATTTTCGTTGCGTTAAATTAAAAACAGAAATAAAAAGACGATACCCAAGATGAAAAGATTAGTCCATATTATTTTTCTTAGCATTGTACTTTTAAGTATGGGATTTAGTGCAGATGCTCAAGTGCTTGATGGTAGTTTTAAGCAAGAGGTTTATCCTAAAATACATATTCCCAAAAAAGTACCTGCACCTATGCAGTTTGTGCGCGAAGCAGACGTTATGTGGTCGAAAACACTATGGCGTAAGATAGATTTACGCGAAAAGATCAATCATCCACTTTACTTTCCGGATGAAGGACCTATGGGAACACGCATGAGTCTCATCGACTTGCTTTTGTGGGCAATAGATAACGAAGGTCTTCAAGCCTATAAACCAGGGGAAATTAACGAATTTAAGCTACCGATTACCCGTAAAGAAATTGATGACAGAATGGGAGCTAAAGAAACGGAAACCATGCGGGAGAATGTAGAAACCGGAGTTATGGAAAAAGTGAAAGTAAAAATTGATGCTAAATCCAGTGACGTTAAAGAATACTTAGTTAAAGAGGTATGGTATTTTGATAAGCAAAGATCGGTGATGGATGTAAGAATTATTGGAATTTGTCCAATCCGTAATTACTACAAAGACGAAGATATTGACCATGAAGATTTAAAACGTAAAAAGTTGTTTTGGATTTATATGCCTGATGCTAGAAGAGTTTTAGCTAATCACGAAGTATATAATCCATATAATGATATTCAAGGCTTAACTTTTGATGATATATTTCTAAAACGTCTATTTAGCAGTTATATAGTTGAAGAATCAAATGTGTTTAATAATCGGACAATAGATGCTTATGCGGTAGGTGTTGATCAGCTTTTAGAAGCCAACAAAATAAATGAAAAAATCAGAAATTTTGAATCTGATTTATGGCAGTACTAAGTAATTTTGAACGTATTTGCACTAATTAATGATAAGTTAAGTATTTAATATAAAAAAGTTTCCAAAAGTAGTTTTTTGGAAACTTTTTTTATCTGTTTGAAATTTTGGTTTTGTCATGATGTTTTTATAGGATTGAGTCGCCTTTTATTTCTTTAATATCACTGACAAATTGTTTTATCTTTTGTTCTTCACTTTTACGGCAGACCATAATAACTTCATCTGTTTCCACAAAAATATAGTTTTTCAGTCCTTCCAACACTATAAATTTATCATTTTTTGATTTTATGATTGTGTTTTCAGTATTGTAGGTCAATAAATTAGTAGTGTTACAGACTATATTATTCGCCGATTTTGGTGAATTATCAAAAAGAGCACTCCATGTACCTAAATCCGACCAGTCGAAAGTAACTTCTTTCACAAATACATTTTCTGCATGTTCCATGATTCCATAGTCGATAGAAATCGAAGGACAAGAACTATAAATGTTTTCAATGGCCTGTTTGTCGTTGAAATCAGTTAATTTTTTAAATTCATCGAATATTTTAGGTTGAAATACTTTGAAAGAGTCGTTAATAGCCTCTAAAGACCAAATGAAAATACCGGAATTCCAACTAAATTCACCACTTTTAAGGAATGTTTCGGCTAATTCCCGGTTCGGTTTTTCTGTAAAAGTTTTTACTTTGTGAATACTTTTTTCGGTTTTTTCGCCAGCCTGAATGTAGCCATAACCGGTTTCCGGACGGGTAGGAGTGATGCCAAGCGTGAGAAGTGCTTTATTCTTTTCTGCAAAGTTCAAAGATTCAAACAAGGTTTCTTCAAAATGCGCAGTATCAATGATGAGATGATCGGCAGGAGAGACAATGATATTGGCTTGCTTTGTTTTTAGAGAGATATAAGCATTGGCATATGCTATGCAAGGTGCAGTATTCCGCATTAAAGGCTCGGCTAGAATGTTCTCTTTTGGTATTTCGGGTAATTGTGTGCTTACCATCTCTACATACATGTCGTTGGTTACCACTAATACATTTTCGGGCGGACAAATATTCTTGAAACGTTCATAGGTAGATTGAATTAGGGTCTTTCCGGTGCCTAAAATATCCAGAAATTGTTTGGGTCGCTTGGTTCGGCTATAAGGCCAAAAACGACTTCCAATACCGCCGGCCATAATGATTACATAGTTTGATTTATTCATGGTTCTTAATTTTATTTTCAATCTTAACTCCGACAAGGTTTTAAACCCTGTCGAAGTTGTTTGTGAAATTTCTCCAATTTGTTATTCTAATGCCTGTCAGAATTTTTCAAAATTCTAAAATTTTGCTTTATTTTATTACGCTAAACCCCGTATATGGAATAAGTACTTCCGGTATTTTAATTCCTTCGGGTGTTTGATAATTCTCCAGTATGGAAGCTAAAATTCTTGGAAGCGCCAGAGCACTACCATTTAAGGTGTGTGCCAAAATTGGTTTTTTCTTTCCTTCTTCCTTAAAGCGCAATTTCAGGCGATTGGCTTGGTAGGACTCAAAGTTAGAAACTGAGCTAACTTCTAACCAGCGTTCTTGTGCTGCCGAATAGACTTCAAAATCGTAAGTTAGTGCCGAGGTGAAGCTTAAATCGCCACCACAGAGCTGTACAATGCGATAGGGTAATCCTAACTTCTGAATTAAAGATTCCACATGTTCAACCATCTTATCTAAAGTTTGATAGGATTTATCGGGATGTTGAATTTGAACGATTTCTACCTTGTCGAACTGATGTAAACGGTTCAGACCTCGTACATCACGACCCCATGCTCCGGCTTCTCTACGAAAGCAGGGAGTATAAGCGGTGTTCTTTATGGGGAATTGCGAGGCACTCAGGATAACATCGCGGTATATATTTGTTAGGGGAACCTCGGCTGTGGGTATCATATAGTATTCATCTTCAGACATATAGTACATCTGGCCTTCTTTGTCGGGCAATTGTCCGGTACCGAAACCCGAGGCTGCGTTTACCATGAACGGGGGTAAAAATTCATCATAGCCGGCTTCGCGTGCCTGATCGAGAAAGAAATTTATTAAGGCTCGTTGTAGGCGGGAGCCTTCGCGCTTATAGACCGGAAATCCGGCACCTGTAATTTTATTTCCTAACTCAAAATCTATAATATCATATTCTTTGATTAAATCCCAGTGTGGCTTAGCTCCTTCGTAAAGTACAGGTATTTTTCCTCCGGTACGAATAGTAATATTGTCGGCATCACTTTTGCCTTTGGGGACAGAAGGGTGAGGAATGTTGGGAATTAGTATCAGAATTTCGTGAAGATTCTGCTCTCGCTCGGTGAGCTGTAAGCGCATGTTTTTTGTTGCTTCGCTTAATTCTGCCGCTTTTGTTTTTAGGGAAGTGGCTTCGTTTTTTTTCCCTGCTTTAAAGAGTCGACCGATTTCTTTGGATAAATTATTGAGTTCAGATAGGCTATTGTCTAAAATGGTCTGAATCTCACGACGTTCAATATCTAAGTCCAATAGCTGTTTAATTAAATCCTTTGCATCGAAGTTTTTAATTTTCAGTTTTTCTACTGCCTCTTCGGCATTTTCGCGTATGTAGTTTAATGTAAGCATATCTAATTTTGTGTTTTTCTTTTTGGGGCTAAATTAAAAAAAAATCTCTTAGCATAGAAAGGCTAGGAGATTTTTATATATACTCAACCGCTCCTAAAATTTGTAAATGCTTCTTGATAACTTACGGATGTTCTAAAATGAACTAATGCAAGCATACAAAATGCGATACCGGCACGGTATAAAATTAAGTTTTTATTTTTAATTCTGAACTTCGACAGGAAGAATCGAAACATACGAACGGTTATCTTTTTTTTTGGTGAAAACAACATTTCCATCAATTAAGGCAAATAAAGTATGATCTTTACCTAAACCAACATTTTCTCCCGGGTGATGTTGAGTTCCTCTTTGACGAACTAAAATATTACCAGCTTTAGCTGTTTGTCCGCCATAAATTTTAACGCCTAAGCGTTTACTTTCCGATTCACGACCGTTTCTTGAACTACCGGCCCCTTTCTTATGTGCCATGATAAATCTCTTTTAAATTATGCTACAATATCTTCGATTAATAATTGGGTAAATTGTTGGCGATGACCATTACTTTTTTGGTAACCTTTACGTCTTTTCTTCTTGAAAACGATAACTTTATCGCCTTTAAGGTGACCTAAAACTTTAGCCTTAATAACTGCGCCTTCAACTACCGGAGTGCCCACTTTGATGTCGCCTTCTTTGTCGATTAGCAATACATCTGTGAATTCTACATTTGCTCCTTCTTCGTTTTCCAAACGATGTACAAAAATTTTTTTGTCCTTCTCTACTTTAAATTGCTGTCCGGCAATTTCTACAATAGCATACATATTACTGTGTTTTATTTAATTTACCGGGTGCACGGATTTGTTCCGAAACTTGATTACCCGCATAAAATTCGGTGGGCAAAGATAAAAACTTCCTCTCTAAATGCAAAGAATTTATCATTTAATTTTTTTTGTATTTTATGCAATACATCGTTCAGGTCTGCCATAACTATAAATAATTTTGCCAAAATAGTTAACGGTAAATAATAGTATGGGTATATCTCCTGATAATTTCTATTATTTAAAAGTGTTTTTCTGATAAAAGTTTAAAAAGAAGAATTTTGTTTTCTTAGCGTCTTTACAGTTAAAAGATGATTCCCTACTGCAAAGACGCTAAGTATTTTATTTTACCAGAATATCATCAAGTTCCCAAGTAGGGGCATTACTTGTTGTGCTGGTATATTTGAATGCAATAAATAGATTTCCGTTTACACCACTGATTGTATAGGATCCACTTTCTGTCCATGCCCATGCACCGGCTGAGAGAGTAAATTTAGCAGTAATATCTGTCCATGTTGCTGTGGCCACATGGGTACCATCAAAATTGGAAGAATAGAAAATTTTCAGACTGCCATCTGTTGGATCTCCGTATTTCATAGCTGATTTAAAGCTGAGTGCAACATCTTTGTTTACCGCAATAGCCGAGGAAATTAACCAATCTTCATTAGCTAAATCTACATTATTTGTACCGTCATGTCCCGACATTTTTGCATAAGTACTTGTTTTGTAGTTAGATTGCTTCCATGTGTAATCACCCGTAATGCTAAATGCGGAGAAAGCTCCTAAATCGGTGTCAAAGGT
This sequence comes from uncultured Bacteroidaceae bacterium, assembly GCA_964421365.1. GTDB lineage: Bacteria > Bacteroidota > Bacteroidia > Bacteroidales > DYOH01 > CAYQXT01. The sequence goes on along the minus strand of CAYQXT010000006.1, from coordinate 6,920 downwards.
TTCGTTGAGTAAATCGTTTCCGCTTGTAGTGCTTCCCAACCAGCGAGCATTATTTAATTTGACATCCTCTTTCGTGCGGATATAAAGCTGATAGTCGGATCCAAATTTGCTTAATACAGCCGTAAGTTCGCCATTACCTGCAGGTAGTTTGTCGCTGGAAAAATCGGCATAATTGCTGGTGCGGACAAGAATACTGTTGCCCAGTGTGTCGATTAGTGTGCGATTGGATGTTTTGGAGGCATCGGAATAGGTACTTGTGGTATCATCGAACTGTACACCACTAAGTTTAATTACAGTGCCTATATTGGCATCTGTAATATCGCTGATTTTTAAGTTGGTAACAGCTACTTCGGATTGGTCGCCGGCTTTAAAAATGTGTAAGGGGATAAGTGGCTGCTCGAGACGGCCAATAGCACCATTATACATTCCTCCTAACTGAATAGCTCCATTATAATCGCCGAGATACATTCCTTTGGTACTGATGAAAATATTAGTACCTGCGGGGTAGTCATTGAATAAATTGGTGGCATCTAATTTAAGTTCTAGTCCACCGGTAGCATCTTGTACAAATAGGGTTTTATAGATGTTTCCAGATTTATCGTTGGCACTAACCGTGGCTTTAAGTATGATACTGTCTGTAATTTCCATTAGGCTACCCGAGTACATTGCTTTTAATTGTGCAATGGTGTTCGTGGCAGTTAAAACTGTGCTATCTTTGCTGTCGTTGGGTGGTGCGACTGGGTCTGTTTTTACGCAAGCGCTAAAACTAAATAGTACGATAGTTGCAAAAAGAAAACTGAATTTTAAATAATTTTTCATTTTATTTAATTTTTAAAAGTTGATTGAAATATTTAAGAAATAGGTTGTTCCGTACATATAATAATATTTTGGCGGAAATTTAGTAATGTCGTGGGTTGTTTCGTCATAGCGTAATTGTTCGTATCCTCCGGTAACAAAGTTTTGACTGTTAAGAAGGTTGTTTACGCTTAGATTAAGTCGCATATTGTATCCGTGAAATCTGAATGATTTTCCGGCGAATAAATCAAGGGTGTAAGCCGGGCTTAATTCTTCCTGTGCCAGAATGGTGGCTTTTGTGGCGTCATCTGCGCCCGCTACGGCGGTGAGCGTTCTGCGGGTAGGATTTATTGACAGGTAATTATTCTGAGCGTAATTGGCATTTATGCCGGCAAACCAGTATTTGACTCCGGTATAGCGCAGGCCAAGACTGGCGGCTGTTTGTGGTGTACCAGAAACTTTATAGCCTTGTACGTACACGATTTCATTATCGGCTAAAACTTGTTCGCTATTATCTATGGTAATTTTCACATTGGGGTTTGTAGCCCATGTGTAAATACCATAAGCACCAGCAAAAGTAGCTTGTAGTGAGGAACTTAGTTTTATTTCTGTGCCTAATTCTATACCGGTGTTTGTTTTGGCAATTCCGGTCATACTGTAATTCACAAAGTTACGGTATCCTTCGTGGTAAAAGCTACGTGTCCAGATTTGATTGTCGAATTGAGTGTAGTAGGCGCTTATGCGTGCTTTTACAATGGGGCTACGCAGGGTGTAGTTAATATCTGCCGATACAATATTTTCATTGGATAGATTATCTACCACGCTGCTTCTTGTGCGGGGTGAGATAAAACTATTCATGAAATTGGGAGCTTTGGTTAATGAAGCGGCATTAAAGCTGAAATAGTTCCGTCCGTTAAGTTTATAGGTGATTCCAATTTTGGCGTTGTAATTAGTAAAGCTGTATTTTTGTGAATCGCCCAGTGAATTGTCGGGGAATTTGCCGTTTTGCATATAGCCGGTGCGCCAGAATTGGGTGCTGCTTGCTTTTAGGGCGGTGTTTATTTCCCAGTGTGTAACGGCATAATTGGCTTGTGCCCAGAATTCTCCATAATTAATATTCGCGTCATATTTGTAGCCGAATAAATCGCCTTTTTTAATTATTCTGTTGGGATTTAGCAGGTCGTTTTGTGCGGCATCACCACCACCAAAATCACGCTCGGCATATTTATCAACATCTACCCAAAATTCGCCTCCTAGCAAATCGTCCATGGTTTTGTAGTGTGTGCTTTTGTACTTACGGAAGTAGAGGCCGGAGGTGAGATTTAAAGCTTTGTTTACTTCCTTTTTTAGCAGGATATTGGCATAGCTTATTTTCTGGTCGTTGCGGCGGTCTTCTACAATATATTGCGAGCGTAATCCGCTGACGGTGTTTCCTTCGATACCATCCACATTATTAATTGTTTCGCTGCTATTTCTGTTTACTTCGTAAAGTCGTGCCCAATTTATCTGCGAGAAGGAGGGATCGTTTTGTATTTGCTGGGTTCTTATGGATTTAGCCAGGTTTGAATTCATGTATGAAGGTAGGTAGCGATAATAATCGGGGCGTGGGTCACTGGCGTTATACCAATTTAGCGAAGTACTGTTGTTGTATCCAAAGCTGTATCCCAAAGCTACTTTAAGCGAGAAGGTTTCAGAAGGTTTGTATTGGTAGTTAAGATTAAAAATCGGCTGATTGCTTTTGCTGATGCGCGAGTTGCGTTTATAGTCGTTTTGGTATCCCCAGTAGGGATTATAAAAATTACTTCCTTTTAAATCATACATTTCTTGTACGCTGGCTCCTTGTTTTCCTCTTGTGGAAGGGGCTGCAAAGACGGTAAAATTAATATAGTTAGAAGCATTAATTTTTTTGTCGATGGAGGCGAAATAGGCATAAGCATCGTAAAGGGTTGCTTCTACATAACCTTCTTGCGACCAACGATGCGAGCCACTGAAGGTGAAAGCCCAACCTTTGCGGGTAACTCCAGAGGCGTAGGTGAGCATTGCTCGGTTGCGATAGCTTTTGTTCGTGGACGAATAAGTGAAGCGAAATCCGGGGCTGTTGTCTTTTGCGGTGGTCAGGATATTTGTTCCGCCGCCAATGGAGTTTATTGCATATTCGGAGGCATCCAGAGCGTTTGTTGTTATTTTGTTGCGTGTAACATCGTTGAGGCCACCCCACAAAAACCAGTAGGCTCTATCGTTTTCGGGATTATTAAAATTCAACCCATTAATATATACCGAGCTGTATTCTGAGCCATAGCCTCTGACTCTGAATCGGAAAGAGCCCAGATTGTATCCGGCTACCGCTAAAAAGGGGTCGCGCGACCCGTGTAATATTTGCGAGACATTGGCCGATTCATCATTATTATCCAAGTCGGCATCAGAAAGGCTAATAACTACGGCTTCGTTTTCTGGCGTAATTAAATTTAATTTTATAATACCCAGGTCTTTAATCTCTCCGGCTTTAAGTGTTCCTTCAATGATTTTAGACTCATATCCGCTTTTACTAAAGTTTAGGGTATAATTTCCTTCGGGTAAATTAAAGGAAAAATTTCCCTTATCATCAGCCGTAAATAAATTTTCGCCATTGTTTATTTTTACTGCTGCAATAGTGGCGTTGTCGGTGGCATTTTGTACTTTACCTTTTATCGTTGCCTGTTGCGCAACAGCCAAAAGTGTAGAAAAAAGAGTAAAAAAAATAACTAAAAATCGTTTCATATCATATACTTTTGTATTCAAATTTTTCCTTTTCGTTACTGTTTTAGGAAAAAGTATGCAAATAAAACTTAAATATTTTTAATATGAAAAATTTTAACTTTAGAATTGTTATGTTAAGCATCATAATATTGCTCAGCATGGATTCTATTAATGCTCAAGAGCAGAAACAGGAATATGAAGTAGGAATTGTGGCTTTTTATAATCTGGAAAACTTATTTGATACTATTAACCAGCCTCATGTACGTGATGAAGAGTTTACTCCAACGGGTACAAAAAAATGGACTTCGGAAAAGTATATTTCTAAATTGCATAACATGGCTACGGTTATATCACAAATAGGAAATAAGTATGTAAAGGGTGGCCCAATGCTTATAGGTGTCTCTGAAGTTGAAAACCGTGGGGTGTTGGAAGATTTAATTTCTATGCCGGAACTGGTGCAGAGTAATTACAAAATTGTGCATTACGACTCGCCCGACCGCCGTGGAATTGATGTGGCTTTGCTTTATCGTGCCAATTACTTCAAATTAGAAAGTAGTAGGAGAGTGGAGTTGCATATTGAGGATAAGCCGGATTTCAGAACGCGGAATCAGATGGTTGTTGTGGGTGAATTAATGGGCGAACGCATAAATGTGATAGTGAATCACTGGCCATCGCGCTATGGAGGTGAGAAAAGAAGTCGTCCGCTGAGGAATGCTGCTGCTGATTTATGCCGTTCTTTGGCCGATTCTATCCTTAGTGCCGACAGTAAGGCTAAGATTATTATGATGGGCGATCTGAATGACGATCCAGTAAATATTAGTTTGGTGAAGCATTTAAAGGCTAAAGGGGACAGAAATAAATTATCGGTAGGCGATTTTTATAATCCCATGTATAAAAAATATAAAAGCGGAAACGGAACCACGGCTTATCATGATGCGTGGAGCTTATTCGACCAGTTAGTTATGAACCAGAATTTGCTATCTAATGATAAATCGCATTGGACTTTCTGGAAAGCACAAATTTTTAAGCCGGAATTTATGATTCAGAAAGAAGGACGATTTAAGGGCTACCCTAAACGTACTTTTTCTTTTGATACCTTTATTAACGGATATAGCGACCATTTTCCGGTTTATTTACTATTGATAAAAAAGAAGAAGTAAGCAGGTGAATTATTAATTGTGAATTCTGTTTGTCGTTAAAGAATCGTTTGTTCGTTAGTGTAAACTTTACTAAAGTTTTTGTTTTATTGTTTATGGTGGGTTGGACGGGTCGAAGTTGAGAACTTCGACCAACAGATAGACTTTGTTTTTTAAACAAAGTCTATTAAAAAAGAATAATAGGGCGCTAATTTATTATGATTATTCAGATAAATTAAGATTGTCAGTAAGTTGGGGTTTATAATTCAGCCTTTCCAAATCCCGAATTTACCATTATATCAGTCTTTTTCCAGATTATGAAAATAATCATCGAGGTCTAAACCTAAATCTTTGGCCGAAGGAATTTCATCATCCTCCTCTAGCTTTGGTTTGCTGTCGTCAATAATATCTTCGTAAATAGCATAAGATATGTAATAAGTTATTGGTATGGTGATGAGTAATCCCAAGCCAATGAATAAGATACCGATTAGATTTATCAAAAGAATAAACAGGCCTAAAACAAAGAAGTCAAACCAGTGTTTGCTAACTATTTTTCGGCTGTATTCCAGTACAGCTAACGGTTTCATATCGCTGAATACAATTATGGGTTGCACTAATGTATAGGCAACTAATAAATAAATTCCAGGAATGACAAATACGATAAAACCGAGAAATATAAAAATGGAAGAAAGAAGATAGGCAACAAATAGATTTCCGAAATTATTAAAGCCTTCGAAAAACTGGTTGTATTCTGGTTCTTGGTTAGATGCCAATGTGCGGGCAAAAACATAAAATCCGGCAGAAAGAGGCCATGCAATCAAAAGTGAGGCAAAAGGTATGGAAGCCGAGGCTCCATATAACGCTAAATAAATCAGAGTAGCGACAACAGATTTTCCGGCATTCTTTCCAAATAATTGTCCACCTCTTTTAATATAATGGCTTGCATTAAAATAATAATTTTTCCGAATAATTTTCTCTAATTTTTCTTCCATCAATGTTTTTAAATAGAAAATAATATATAATTATGTATTTATTAATATGTTATAATATTTTGTGAGAATGTTCTTCTCCATTACAGAAAATGTTTTTCAAGCGTCTTCATATTTTTTATCTAATTCTTCTTTGATTTTTTTTGGTATTCTATTTAGGCTGCGTGTTTCACCGAAGAGTTCTTCGGCTTTTTTATTATAGATATAGGCTGCTTCTTCTGGAGTATCGTATTTACCTAAGGAAATACGTTTGTTTTTGTTATATATCACAGCCCGGAATTTACTATCTACCTTAGAAACCCCTCTGAAATTTGTTTTCCCTTGAACGTACTTAGTGTTTCGTACTAATTTACTTCTATTCACCCATTCCAGATTCTTCATGCAGCAGTCTTTATTATTTCCATTTTTAAACTGGACATATAAAGGCTCATCGCTTTCGGGTTGGACGATAAACTTTTCTGCAATTAACCGGTGAAGATAAATAGTCTCTACTTTATACTTTCCGGAAGCTTGTCTCCAATGTTTTTGGAAAAAAGCATAACCGAGAGAATGTTCTCTCAGGTTTTTTATAAAATCAATCTGCGCTAAATAAGCGTTGTTTACTAGATATTCATATACTTTGTCATCGACAAGTACTGATTTTTTTGAATTTTTTAATTCTACTTTTACAAGCATAATAAATACATTTTGGCGTTTTTGTAGCGCTAATATAAATGTAAAGGAGTAATTGTGCAAATTTTTAACATTAATTATGATGTAAATGCGTGATAATAATAAGTTTGTTAAATAGTATGACTTCTGGACTAAACTTTATTGATAGTAGATCTTTAGCAAGAAAGGGATTTTCTGGAATGAGTTAATTGATATTGATTGCATAGTGTTATTAAATTTTAATTTCCGTTAATTTATTTTTTGGAATGGAAATTGTATTTTGTCAATAAATTATGTTAAACAGGGATAATTTGTTTTTTTTTAACAAAATGATGTTTAAATTTGCCCAAAAATAAATAAGATGTTAAAACGAACTTTTTTTGCGTTATTTGTGTTTATAGGATTAACACTTTTATCGAAAAATAGCTTTAATATAGGCGAAACCACTCAAAAAGAAGTAAAAGCAAAATTTGATTATTTATCACCCGAACAAAAACGTGAGGCTTATTTTTTTGAGTCTTATGCGTTTAATATATATAGTCAGATTTCTGGATTAAAATCGGTAGATTTTAGTGTTTTTGAATTGGCTTTGGATGGGTTTGTAAAAGAGAAC